>NZ_VULV01000012.1:0-94157 GCF_009696495.1 Bifidobacterium sp. WCA-178-WT-4B
GGATCCGACGGGAGCGGCCACGCTCCTATGAGGTCATGCATCCATGGCCCACGGGTCGGCGGCCATGGGCGGGACAAATCAAAATAAGGACAGCCACCGGAACCGATGGCGTCAGTCAAATGTGGGGGTCACCGCCCAAGCCGTCATCCACCATTATCACCGATCAGAAACCGGCATAACCATTATCAACGTCAAATTGAGGTGGACGCTTTCAACGCTTAATATAAACGAGATGTCTCAGACCAAAAAGCAAAATCTGCCATACATAACGCAGATAGACCGGGTGAAATGGAAAAATGCNCAGAGTGTGGGAATTTATAACATTCCGATCAGCCCATGGTCGTGGCCGTCGCGCGCGAAGGCTGGGATCGTGTCTATTCCGGCGTCGACAGTGATTTTCTGCCCACCTTCATACACTTTGCCGGTGCGTAGATCCGTCCATGTGATGCTAGCGTTTCCCGGAAGCGTCACCTCACGCGACCTAGCTCCGGCCTCAACTACGGGGGCCACTAGGATATCAGGGCCGAACATGTATTCATCGGCGATATCAGACACCGACTTGTCTTGAGGGAACTCGTAGAAGAGTCCGCGGACCAAAGGCTGGCCATCGATATGTGCTGATTCGAACAGTTCCCGAGTGTAAGGGCGCATTTTTTCGCGAATGGCAATGAACTTTCGGAAGATCTGCTCCATCTCAGGGCCGTAGCTCCAAGGCTCATTGTCGGCACCACTTGGCGAACGGTGGTCTCCGGCCGAATTAGTGATGGCTTCCTTGCCGGTTGCCGTATGCAGACTACGATCGCCATGGTTGCGCATGACCGGTAGGAAGCATGAGAACGCACACCAGCGGGCCAACAACTCCTTGAAATCATCCGAATCAATTATCCCATCATGGAAACCGCCCATATCGGTGGTGAACCAAGGGATACCGGCCATGCCCATGTGGATGGCGCAGGTAATCTGGGCGCGGAGGTCGGCGAAGGTCGAACCAACGTCTCCAGACCAAACAAGAGAACCATAGCGTTGCGAACCAGCCCAAGCGCAACGGGTGAGGTTGACGATGCCACCATTCCTTCCTATGGTTTGTTGCCCCTCGTAGAAGCCTTTGTTATAGTCTCTTGGGTAGATGTTTGCCACCTGCTGGTTTGGGCCGGCGTAATATCGATAGTTGTCGAAATCGTACGTGCCGTATTCAGGTTCCGCTTCATCGAGCCAGAATGCATCAACCCCAAGCTCGGCATAATTTGTTCGGCACTTCTCCCAAACATATTCGCGAGCTTTTGGATTGGTGGCGTCATAGAATTGGCTGGGACCTTCGAACATCATGCCGACGTCTTCACCCTTATCTGCGCGCACGAGAAGGTTCTTTGACTTCATCTCAACATAATTCTCTGAGGCGAGCGCGATCTGGGGCCACACAGATACCATGAGCTTCACTCCCATGCTGTGCAGCTCGTCCGCCATAGCTTTGGGATCTGGCCAGAATTCATTCTCAAAACGGAAGTCACCCATATGCGGCCAGTGGAAGAAATCTACAACGATGAGATCCAATGGAATATTACGCTGTTTAAACCCATGGGCGACGTCTAGGAGCTGACGTTGGTTCCAATATCTAAGCTTGCACTGCCAGAATCCCAGTCCCCATTCAGGCATGTGAGGAGCGTGCCCCGTGGCGTCGGCGTAATGCTTCATTATCGAAGAAGGTGCATCGCCTGTGGTAATCCAGTAGTCAATCTGCTTGGCTGATTCAGCTTGCCATTCCGTACGGTTCTTGCCGAACGTAACGTTTCCAAGTGCCGGATTATTCCACAGGAAGCCATATCCGGCGCTGGAAACCACGAAAGGAATAGATGCCTGTGAATTGCGATGCGCGAGTTCGAGGGTACAACCTTTCAGATTGAGGATGTTCTGTTGGTACTCGCCCATACCATATAGTTTCTCATTTTCCGGTGTGGTAAAGGAAGCGACGATGGAATAGTCGCCTCCGGTGATCGGTTTGAACCATCGCGCTCGAAGATTTAGTGATCCGCCAGATTGTATTTCCTGAATGAGTGGTGTGCCGTCTGACTTATAGAAGCTCAGTAAACAGCGTGGCTCTTCATATCCTGATCCGGAGTACAGGCCGCAGGATGCTTTCGCTTGAACTACAATATCGCCATTGCGTAATTCGGCGGTTTTATTGGGCTTGTCAATGGTGATACCATAATTGTGGCTGCCTGAGGCCGGATTGTTTTGTGGCAGCAAAGCTCCTTCTTGTTCTTGTATCTCATGCATTTTCGATGCGCGGACGCGGACTGAATTCTTTCCCCATGGTTCGATGCGAAGGTATTCGCCGTCACCAGTCCACAACAGTGCATCTCCATCGATAGCAAAAGTTAGTTCACTCATAGCTGGTCCTTGTTAATTATGTATTTAAGGGTTGGATTAGTCTTTCACCGCTCCGGCTGTTACGCCGGCAGCAACGTATTTCTGCGCGAAAATCAGCAACAGTGCTGTTGGTACTGAGGCCAATACTGCGGTGGCCATCATTGGCCCCCATTCTTGGTTTTGCGAACCGATAAAGTCATATAGACCCATGGTGATTGGCCTCATCTTGCCGCCACCGGAATCGAGGGTCGAAGCAAACATGAAATCTGACCATGCCCAGAGGAAAGCGAATAGTGAAGTCGTGACAATGGTATTACGGGAGAGTGGAATCACGATTTTGGTAAAAACGCCCCACTGTGATGCTCCGTCGATTTGCGCTGCCTCCACCAACGAGCGTGGCATACCAGACATAAATCCCGTCATCAGGATCACTGCGAACGGTACCGACAAAGTGGAGTCGGCAACGATAAGTCCTGGAATACTGTCGAGAAGGCCGATGTCATTGTAGATCTGGTAGAAGCCTAGCGACATAACGACCGCGGGAATCATCTGAGCAACAATCAACAGGAAGTTCATGGACTTTGAGCCTTTGAACTCCAAGAAAACAATGGCGTATGACGAAGGTAATGCAATTGCTAGAGTCAGGATCACGCATCCTATGGCAACCAGCAATGACGTTCCTAGGTAGGGGAGCTGTGAACTTAATGCAGAGGCATAATTGTCGAGCGTGAAATCTTTCGGGAACAGATCACCTGAACGGATGGAGCGACGTTGCGTGAATGATATGTTAATCATCCAGTATACGGGGAAGAGCATAATCAGCGTCAAAATGATGCCTATAAGTGTTTTCCACCATGATGAACGATGTTTCATTTTAGTTACCTCTTCTCTTCATTCCGCTGGGCCCACAAGTAAATCAGAGCAAAAATCAGTGCTACGACAATGAGAATCGTGCCCACAACGGATGCTTCCGAATACCGGATGGTTGCTGATGTGCCCTTTCCGAAAGCCATCTCATAAGCCCAAGTTGCCAAGGTTCTCGAAGATCCAGTGCCCTTGGTCATAATCCAGATGATGTCTACTGTTCGTAACGTGTAGACGAAACCTAGCAGGAGCGTGATCATCGATACCGGCTTGAGCAACGGGAAAGTAATCTTCCAGAAGCGCTGCCAGGCATTGCAACCATCCAACGCGGCGGCTTCATACAAGTCGCCATTGATGTTTTGTAAGCCCGAATACAGAATTACGAGATTGAAAGGAATACCAAGCCAGATATTGGCAATGATAACCGCCCACAAGGAATGGTCGGCCTGCAACCACCAAACCGGGTCCAAACCAAATAGTTGAAGTAAATTATTAATAACACCGCTGTCGGCGTCCATCATCCATTGCCAGATCGTACCGGAAATCATTGGTGGAAGTAGCCATGGTACAAGGAATGCGCCACGCAAAGCCGCGGAAAGTTTGAAATTCTGATTGAAGAAAACCGCTAATGCCAAGCCGATAGAGTATTGGAAAACGATAGAAGCGAATACGAAAATCAAAGTCTGTCCGAGAATAGTCCAAAACTGTTGATCGCTTAATATCTCATTATAGATATCGAATCCAGACCAAGGGGCATCGCCGGTCACAAAAGTGCGACGTGTGTAGCGGTGCATACTCATGGAAATATTCTGAATCAGCGGCCAAACGTAGAAGATAAGCATGTAAATAATCAGCGGGGCCGCGAAACCAATGGCGGCCAATGTGGTCGGCTTGATTCGCCTTGGTTTATTTGCGGTGATTGTTTGAGACATAGTTCACCTGTCTGTTGATGGAAAAGATGGAATGGGGCGTCTGAATAGCGCAATGAATAGCGGGCATATGCCCCAGAAAAAACATGAGACCGCGAATCAGCCCTTATTCAAGGCAGCCTGTAGATCTTCGGAAAGCTGTGCAGAAATGTCTTCGTATTCCAGACCAACGTCAGTGGTACGGCCTTCAGCATTTTCTACGGCGTCAACCCAAGGTGCCCAGGCACTGTTCTCTTCCACCTGCTGCTTACGGACGTCACTTTTGGCGGCAAGATAAACCATCTCATCATTGGTCTTCTTGAGATTATCTCCATCAATGAGGCACTGAATGACCTCCGCGGTTGCTTTCATCTTGTCACTGTCTTTGGTTTTCTGGGTTGGAATGGTAATGAACTCGCCACCGCTTGGAACTGGGGCTACTCCGCCATCTTTGGCTGGGATGGAAATCATCTTGTAGCCTTTCTCGGCGGCCGACTCCATCTGCCATGAACCATTTTCGGAGAAGCCGTAATCGTCGCCAAGGAACAGGTCCCACGCAGCAGATTGGTTGTCCGTTGCGACCGATTTCGGAGCCCAACCTTTTTGGACCCAGCCGGATACCAGATCAAGCGCATCCTGCTCGGCACTGGAACCTGAAGCGTCCTTCAATTGACCGCCAGCTCCCCAGAACCAGGGAAGGAACTGGAATGTTCCTTCTTCGCCGGAAATGCCGGAGAACGTGATGCCCTTATATCCTGCGTTTACTACTTTTTCGATGGCACTGTTGAGCGAATCCCAATCGGTGATCGATTCGGGGACGACGCCGGCCTTATTGAGGATATCGGGGTTGTAATACAAGCCCAATGCGTTAGTGCCGTAAGAAACCCCATATTGTACGCCGTCGATGATGCCGGGGCCTTCGATATTCTTGTCGAAACCTGAAACGTCGACTCCTGCTGCCTCGATATCCGTGACAAGTCCTGCGTCGACGGCGGTAGGCATCTTTGGGTTATCAATCAGGGCGATCTGAGGTGCGTTGCCGGCCTTGACGGCTGTTGTGAGATTGTTTAGTAGGTCTGACTGCGCATAGCCGATGCGTTTCACGTTATATCCCTCAGGAGCGCAATTGGTAACGTACTTCACCCATGTGCTGCTATCGTTCTTCTGAGGGTATGGATCCCAGAATTCGATTGTTTTGGAATCTTGACTTGAGTTGCTACCGCAAGCGGCGAGACTGACTGCCGCGGCACTTGCGGCGATCAAGGCTATTACGCGCTTCATATTTGAACCGATCATTTGGTGTTTCCTTTCATTAACAGCGCACCTATGCGCCGAACGATTAACTTATTGTGTCTGGGAAGCTTTAATCCCAAACTGTTGAACCGGTTAAACAAGTTAAATAATAAACCCTGATCTTTGAAAAGTCAAATCGACGAACTTAACTAATGTAGAATCTCGTGGTTGTTTTCTGCGTGTAATCTACGTAGCCGCGATGTTACGCGGGCTCTTGGGCTAGCGGATAATCAAGATAGCGGGTGACCGTCGGGGCTTTCGGATTGTTTATTCGACGCAAAAGAGTTCCCACGGCGGCTTCTGATAGTTGCGTAATGTCCGGACGCACTGCAGCGAACGATATCTTCATTGATGTTGCTAGCTGTTTCGGGAAAACGGTTACGACCTGCAAGTTATCCGGTGTTCGGAGATTCCTGCGTGCCAAAACCTGAGGGGCAACGATTGTTGCTGGTTCGTTGTGAAGTATCAGAGCGGTCGCTTCGGTGTGCGTATCTAGTGCATGCTCAATGAGGGGCGAAGGATCCGAATCGTCGTCTTTCGGATATTCGACATGCATTTTCAGGTCAAGACGTTTGGCGGTCTCTGTCGCTGAATCCAAAAAGCGCCAAGCGTAGCCAAGACCCTGATTGAATATTGTGCGTGACCATGGAATAAGAATCACCTCTTTATGCCCTTCAGAGGCTAAAAAATTCAAGATTGATGATGCAGCCTTGGCGAAATCGGAATCCACTGTATCCAAACCGTGTGAGTTCTTTGGCGAGCCGAATGCAACGGTCGGAATGTGCTCTTTTGCGGCATAGTTGACTCGTGGATCCTCATCTTTGACGTCCATCAGGATGAACCCATCCACTTTCTTTGACGACCATGCTTCATGCATTGCCTCGAAGCCGTCGTTCTCGCCAATGAGTAGGGTATCGTATCCTCTCTTTGTCGCTTCTTCGGATAGCAGGTACACGTACAGCCCAAAGAGGGCTGACAGATAGTTGCCATGAAAGGCGGGGGAGACCACACCTATTGTTTTGGTTTTTCTTACGGATAGTGCGCGGGCTGCATGGTTAACCGTATAGCCTAATTCGTCAATCGCATGTTGCACCTTAAGTGTTGTAGCTTGGGTGATTCGAGGATCTCCCGATAGTACATACGAGACTGTTGCCTTGGAAACACCGGCTGCGTGCGCCACGTCAGAAATTGTTACCATATATCACCTGATCTCGCTCCGTCGCTTCGCTAGGTTAAGCAATAAGCAACATGAGACAAGTTTAGCGTTATCTGTTTGCGTGCGTCGCCATGATGGTCGACAAAAGGCAATGACTCTATTCCGCGTTTTTCCTCATTCAATGGAGGATGATGACAATATGGGGAAGATCATTGAATATTTGCCTGAGTTCCGGGACGATGCGGTCAGGCTGTTATCTGAAGTGCGGGATTCGTACTTGTCTGAGACGAAAGCAATCAACGCCGTCTCGTCGGAATTAGGTATTAGGGTGTGTTTACCCTAATTGGATTTTTGGTTGTGTTTTTCAGGTGGATGGCGATGAGGATGGGCTGGAGGTTGGCGGGGAGGGCCTTGTCGAGCCCGTCGTGGCGGGTGGCGGCCTTGCGGTGGTGCTTCATGCGGTTGAAGACGCGTTCGACCATGTTCCGCCCGCCCCGGGAGACGCCGACGGACCGGGATCCCCTTTTTTCGGCGCCCCGGCCGCGTGCCGGTGGACCTTCACGCCCGTGGGGTCCATGGCGGGCGCCCGGATCTCCACCCCGATGATCCGCTCCTCCTGCAATGCCGTGAACAGGCGCTCCATCGCGCCGTTCCCGGACCAGCGGTTGAACCGCCGGCAGACGGTGATCCACTTGCCGTAGCACTCCGGCAGGTCCCTCCACAGGACTCCCGTGCAGCGCATCCACGGCAGGGCGTTGACGAACGTGTGGTCGTCGACCGCCACGTCGCCGCGCCGGCGCGGCAACAGGTGCGCGACCCTCATGAACCGGTCAAGCGTGATGCCATACCTCGGCGTACACATACGACGATCATCACGCAAAACCTAAACAGTATAAACACACCCTAGTGCTCTTGTCTTACTTGCCGTCATGGGATTTACCTTGCGTAATCCATAATTGCACGGCGCTGCTGTCGGTGTACGGCACCGATACGGCGATGCACACGATCAGGATGACACTTGGCGTTGTCGCCAGTGTGCAGTCCTTAAGATTGGACGAGACTGATTTCACCAGCCATGCGATGCATGCGATGCGGGTGAGCGCATAAAGCCTCATATGGAAACTGTCGTTCATATTGTCACCCTGTTTCTATGAGTATGATTCATGAATTAGCAAGGACAGGAAGATCCACCTGCAATGGGGCTTCTCGGCCCTATGCTTGGATGCTTGTGGCGGATGGATTATCCGCGGGCCTTGGTGTAGGCTCTGTACACAGCCTCGGTCGGCTCGCCGGTCTCCATGCCATCGATGTTGAGCTGCCATGCAGGGGGCTCGGTTTTGCCGGAAAGCACCCAGGCCGCCTGACGAGCGGCGCCGATGGCCACGTACTCATCGGTGACCGGACGGGTTACGTCCATACCGAAGATGCTTGGTGCCAGCGTGCGAATCGCCTCGGATTTCGCGCCTCCGCCAATCAGCAAGATGCGCTTGATTTGTGCACCCAGGGAACGAATGATCTCCAGACAGTCGCGCTGGGAGCACAATAGACCCTCGACGAAGGCACGGGCCAGATTCTCGCGTGTGGTGTTGGCCAAGGTTAGACCGGAGAGGGTGGCGGTGGCGTCCGGGCGGTTCGGCGTGCGTTCGCCATTGAAGTATGGCACCAGCGTGATGCCATCAGCTCCCGGCTTCGAAGCAAAGGCCAGTTTGGCCAGCTCGTCGTAGTCTACGCCAAGCGCGGCGCGTCCGGCGTCGATGATGCGTGATCCATTGATGGTGCAGGCGAGTGGCAGATAATGTCCGGTGCAGTCGGCGAAGCCTGATACGGCACCCGCCAGATCGTAGGTCGGTTTCTCGGAGATGGCTGCGGCCACGCCGGAAGTGCCGAGGGACACGAACACGTCGCCGACACTCATGCCAAGGCCAAGCGAGGCCATGGCGTTGTCTCCGCCGCCTGGGGCGAGGATGCAGCCGCCTTCGACGTCCTTGCCTGCGATCGCCGGATCGGCTTTGACCGATGCAGCCTGGTGCGGCCCCAGAACGGTGGGCAGCATGATCGCGTCGGCGTGAGCTTCGGCTGTTTCGGCACCTTCCGCAGCTTCGAGCACCATGGCGATCAGGTCGCGGTGGTATTCGTTCGATGCGGCGTCATAATAGATGGTGCCGGAAGCGTCGGAACGGTCGGTGAACAAGGCCTTGAGATGTGCGTCCTCATCTTCGGCGACCGGACCGTATCCGGCGATGCGCCAACTCAGCCAGTCATGGGGCAGACAGATCGCCGCGATCTTCTTGGCGTTTTCGGGCTCGTTCTCGGCCACCCATGCCACTTTGGTCAGCGTGTAGGAAGCGACGGGGGAAGATCCCACGGTCTTCACCCAACGCTGCTTGCCTCGTGTTGTCGTGTCTTCCGGCTCGCCGTTCCTGGCCGGTGCGGCTCCCATTTTTTCAATCAGCGCCGCCGCCTGCGGGGCGGAGTTTACGTCGTTCCACAGCATCGCGTCACGAATCACATTGCCATGTTTGTCGAGAACCACCATGCCGTGTTGTTGGCCGCCAACGGCCAATGCGGCCACGTCGTCCAGTCCGCCAGCATGCTGTGCGGCTTCCTGGAACGCGTTCCACCAGCACGCGGGATTAATGGATGTGCCGTTCGGATGCTTGGCCTGACCAAAGCGCACCAGATCGCCGGTTTCGGCATCGGTTACGCGCACTTTGCAGGATTGGGTCGACGTGTCAACGCCGGCTACGAGTCTACGAACCATGTTGCCTCCTTGCAGTGGGTCTGTGCCGATGCATCACCGTAATGAGATATCGTTGGACCCGCTTTATTAGTCAAATGAACGAACTATAAAGATAGTGTACCATCATACAGTGATTTAACTAATGACTCGGTGTGCTTTTCCGCCAAAGTCGCATCGGGAAAGAAAGAGGGGGTTATGTCGTCACTGCGAAGCATCAATCAAGACGACCTACGTAATCACAATCTTTCAGTGGTGATTGATACTTTGTTGCGTGCGGCTGATCCGCTGAGCCGCGCCGATCTGGCTAAGGAGACAGGGTTGACTAAAGCAACCATGTCCATATTGGTCTCATTGATGCTCGATAACGGCATTGTGGAGCAAGGAGAGCCGTTCGGACAGTCGTTGTATGGGCGTCCAAGCATTCCGCTGATACTCAAAGGTGGTGGGATCTGCGGCATGGGATTGCAGATTAACACTGACGGCTACGGCATCATCGTGCAGGACATCGATGGCACTATCGTGAGTGAACAGTGGATTGACGCAGACATGTTCAACGCCGACGCCCAGGAGGTTTTTGCCAGCTTGGATGTGCTTGCCGCAGAGCAGGAAGCGAAGCTGATGGGACTCGGCTATACGCTTGCTGGCGCTGGATTGGCGCTGCCGGGACTGGTCACGGATGACATGTGCTTGTTCGTAGCGCGGAATCTTGGATGGGAGCAGCTTGATTTGAAGACTTTCGATGTAGTTAAGCGACTTGACGTGAAAGCCGACAATGAGGCGAATCTCGCGGCGCTTGCTCAGATTCCCGGCTATGCTACGCAGCGCAGAGGAAACGGACAACTCGAACCGACTGCATCGCTCATCTACCTGTCCACGGATGTTGGCATTGGCGGTGCGGTGGTTCGTGAAGGTAAGGTAGTCCATGGCGATCATGGATTCGGTGGTGAAATCGGCCACGTCTCCGTGGATATGCGTGGCCCGATTTGCCGTTGTGGACGTAGGGGCTGTTTGGAAGTGTACGCTGGCCGCCGCTCCATGGTCGATGCTGCGAGAAGCGCCAGTGGGGATGACGCCGCAACCCAGGAGGCCTGCGATGATATGATATCCCGCTGGAGGCAACGGGATTCCAAAGTCGTCGCCGTGGTGGAGAAGGCGCTGGAGGCTATGAGTTCTGCAATCGTTTCGATGGTCAATATGTGTGATATCGATATGGTGATGCTCGGTGGATTGTGGGCACGTTTCGAGCCGGAACTAATTGACCGTGTCGAACATATGGTGCGCTCGCAGGTTCTGTCCTACCCCAAGGTGCTGGTGCAGGTGCAGGCGGCTGATGTTGTGGGTCGGCCGGCGTTGCTTGGAGCCGCGGAATCGGGCCTGCGCGCGTTCGTCGACAATCCGCTGCGATTCATTGAACGTCTCTAGTCCGCCTTTTGCTAAACCATTACGGGTTGTTTATTTTTGATAATTCGCAATCGCAAGTTGCGGACGCATCCACTCTTGACGCGTTGTCCGAGGCGATTGACGAGGCCCAGAAGTTGATTGACGCCAAAAGCACGGACATCAAGGCCATGCAGGATGCCGTGGAATCATTGTCTTCGGCGTCGGAAGCCGTAAAGGCCTCCGTCGAAGCTCAGAACATGGCTGATGCCAATGCACAGGCAAACGCCGGACTGAATGCGAACAACGGTGGCAACGCTTACACTAACAGCAACTTCAATGGGTATTCGAACGGGGGAGTCCGCCGGCCGTCTCAGCCGACTTCGCCACAACCGGATTCCCGGCCGTCTCAGCCGACTCAGCCGCAACCGCAATCATGAACCTGCACCGAGGAGAATGAACGGGCCTTCGCAGCATCGCTGTCAAGTCATCCCCATGCTTGGAGGCGTTGCCTGACACCCCAATATCATAATTAAAGAGGCCTTTCGCTGTTTGGTGTGGGTGAAGCGGGTTAGGCGGTGACGACGGTCGGGTGGTTTTGGTGGCATGGATACCACGACGCCGTTCGCCGCCGCCCCGCGACTCGTCGACCCCCGGCACGTCGCCGGTGTGGAGTTCCGCGATGCCGACGCGGGCGGGCGGGAGCCGCGCATCACGATTGGATACGGGCCCGGCTCCCGTTTCCACCGTCCCGAGGCGGGATGCGGGGAGGCGTCTTGCCCGGTGCATGACACAATGGAACGCACGTGGTGTCACCTGAATTTCTTCCGGTACAAGGCGTTCGTCCACGCCTCCGTGCCACGGGTGGCGTGCCCGGAGCGCGGCGCGGGGACCGTGACGGCGCCGTGGGCGCGTCCGGGCGGCGGCGTCCGCACTCCCGTTCGAGGCGATGGTCGTGGAACCGGTGAAAAGCCGGCCGGTCGCGGACATCGCCGGACAGGTCGGCGAGCACGACACGGGACCGTGGCGGTTCATCCGCCGTTACGTGGACGAGGTGCGCCCGTGCGGGGGCTACACGGGCGTGGAGGCGATCGGCGTCGACGGGACCGGCCGCAGGGGCCGCCGACGCATCACCGTCGTCGCCGACCCGGCGGAGCACGACGTGATCCGCGTGGTGCCGGGCAAGGACTCGGCCACGGTGAAACGGTTCGCGACGGACCCGCAGCCGGAGGTCAAGCGCGATCCGGCGAAGCGGCGGTCGAAGACCGCCGGGGCGTGCGGGATGCGCGAATGCCTGCGGGACATCCTCGCCTACTTCGACCATCGGTGCGCCAACGCGATCTTCGAGGGGCTCAACGGCATCATCCAGCACGTCGAAACCCGCTCCCGCGGCTTCGGGAACATGGACTGCTCCAGCACCATGATCTACCTGACCCGCGGCAGACCCGGACTCAACACCGTCACCGCCTGACCCGCTTCACCCACACCAAACAGCGAAAGGCCGAGTTTATTTAAATTGGTGGACCAGCGTAAGGGCGTCATCGGTAGTGCCCGCTTCTTTGCGCAGATTGGTTGTTGGCCAGCTGTTGGCGTGACTTTCATGCCGCTGCGCCTGGGTTGTCATCGAGCCGGGACATGTCCATGTATCGCCGGTCCGACCACGAGCGTGAGGCGACGTAGCGGATTCCGGCGCATACGAGCATGAGCGCGCTGTCGGAGTCGGGGAAGCCGCCCACGACCCGGGTGCGCCGGCGGATCTCCTTGTTCAATCGCTCGATCATGTCGTCCGTGCGCGGCTTGATCCCATGGTTCGCGGGGAACCCCGGCAGGAGGCAGGCGGCGGTCTCGCCGACGCCCCCGCGCAGGCGGTTCGCGGCCGCCTTGAGCTTGCGTTCCTCCGTTTCGCCCGCGACCGTCCCTGCCTTGGCTATGGCGGATTCGCGGTTTTCCTGCGCGAAGACGGCCTCCAAGACGCCGCCCATTCCCTGTGACCGGGCGGCGTCTTGGAGGGCACGTCGCGCATGAAACGCACCATGCACCGCTGGTATTCCGCGTTCGGCGGCATCGAGTTGACCGTGGAGACGAGTCCGGCGCACCGGTCGCCGACCACCGGTCCGACGCCCCTCGACCCGCGTTCGATCATGCTTCGGAAGAACCGCTCCCGGCCGGCCGCGTCCTCGCGCATGCCCTCGTCGGCCGCGATGGCCTCGCGCCGGCCCTCCGTGCCGACGCCGATGGCGACGAGGACGTCCGCGTTCTCCACGTGCCCGCCCCAGGATTGCTTGTGCCGCACGCCGTCCACGAACACGTATGGGTACTCGGATTCCAACGGGCGTTTCCGCCACTCGTCGATCTCCTTGTGGATCTTCTTGAGTTTGTCGCTCAATGTCCGGGATGGCATCCGCTCGCCCCACAGCAGCCGGCCGGTGCCGTCCACCCCGCGTGTGCTCACGCCCGCGAGGCACATCTCCATCAGCGCCTCCTCGACGCTGGATTCGCGCCTCCGGCAGCGCTCGATCACCGCCGACCCGAACAGGGCGCCCTTCAATTCGGGCGCCTTGAGACTCAACTTGCCGGCCTTGGCGGTCGGCGTGCGCCCGCAGTGGCCGGCGCGGAACGCCTTCCGGTCGGTCCTGCACTCGTATCCGGCGGCGTTGGCGATCTCGTCGGTCTCGGCGTCGGGCATGGCGTTGATGGTCCGCTCGACCTTGACCCGGACCAAGGCATCGGGCTTGGACTCGAACATGGCGTCGTCGAACCGTATGATTTTATCGGACATGGCTCCCGGTCTTCTTTCCAATCGCGGTTTTCATGTGCAAGCGACTGAAAATCGCACCAAAGCCGGGCCATGTCCTTTTCATCGGAACTCACAACCGAATCTGCGCAAGAAGACGGGCGTTATCCATCTGTCCGTCGCGGTTGCGCAATTTACGGTGGCGGAGGAACCGGAACGGAATCTGGAAATCATCGACGGATTCGCGCGTGATGCGGCGGCGGGCGATAGGGAAGCCGATCTCATTACTGCTGAGCTGAGTCGTGAATGTCTTGATTCCGCGCGTCGAACATTGCCGGTGTTGCAGAATCGCCGTTTTGCCGATCCGCAGTTGTGTGACTGACCTCTGAATAACTTTACTAGCGCTGTTGATAAGGGTTCTATGATGGGAATCATGACTACTACTGTTGATAGCTCTGATTCAATGCCGGAACGTTTACAAGAGGGGAGCGCTGCGCCCGATTTCACTTTGCCGGCAGTTGTGCCTGACTCCACGGAAGATAGTTCAATCACGCTGTCCGAAGTGCTCAAGGCCGGCCGCAAGGTAGTGCTGTATTTCTACCCGGCCGCGATGACGCCCGGTTGCACCACCGAGGCTTGCGATTTCCGCGACAATCTCGCCCGATTGGCGTCGAAAAACGTTACGGTGCTTGGCGTCTCCAAGGACTCGCTTGACAAGCTGCGCAAGTTTGCACAGCGCGATCATCTCACGTTCCCGCTGCTGTCTGATCCCGACCTGACCGTGCACAAGCTGTACGGCGCATACGGCGAAAAGAAGCTCTACGGCAAGGTGCACGTAGGTGTGATTCGCTCAACGCTCGTCATCAATTCCGATGGCTCCGTGGCGATTGCGCGCTACAACGTGCGTGCCAAAGGGCATGTCGAATCGCTGCTGAAGGCGCTGGACAAGCTGGAGAAGCCGGAGAAGTAGTGCGTTCTCGTTGTTCGGACACGGTGGTTCGTGCATAGCAGCTCCGCGCGGTATGTGCCGTATGAACCACTGCCGTATGAACCACCGGTTGACTTCTCGGACTCACCGGCAAATAGTGAGACCGTGGGCGCGCAGTACGTCTATGGCTGGCATGTAATCGAGCGATGTTGCGGTGGGATTGAGCATCAGTTGGCGGAGGGCGGCGGATGCGGAGGACTCGCTTGTCTGCGAGGAGTCTGCGGCCGGGAAGAGAGCGTCGGCGATTAGGGAGATGATACGGGAACGTGCATCGCCGGCATTGGCATTGTTGCTGCTGTTGCCGGCGTCGGTAGTGGCGGAGTTGCCAATAGTAGCGGAGCTGTTTTGTAGAGTCGTATCCAACGCTGTGACAAGCGGCTCCAGGTTGTTCTTTGTCGCCTCGGCAATGTCATCGAGCTGATCGAATAAGGCGAACAGCCATGCACGACTTCGCTCCTCATCGTTGCCGGTCGCAAGCCTTTCATTGGTGACGCGCACGAGTTCGTCAATCGGTACTGCTGGCGTCTTTGCCGGATCGCGATGCTCACGGTTGTCTTAGATATCGCCCATAAGATGCTGGATTTCGCACTCGTCTTGCAATACGGTGGTCTCGGCAAATGCGGTGGCGATGACGTCCGCATCGATGAACTTGCCACCTTCGGACTGGAAGCGCACGCGCTTGGGCTCACTGTAATAATGCGACATGCCGAATGTGATGTACTGAGGCATCTCATCCTGCAATTGCTTGACCGCTTCGGCCACCTTGCGCATATCTGCCAGATGTTGGTGCAGCACGATGAAAGCGAGCACTGCTTTGGTGCCGGTAAGAGTGAGCGGCTGACCGATGCTGGCTCCATGATGGTGCTCATGATGCGCAAACATGTTCTTCAGCGAATCAAACAATCCCATAATGTCCTCCTTTGAACTGGGGCACAATCGGCTACATCTGCCGCTTACTGTAGTCCTGAATATGTGGGAATGGTCCATGGAACGCCGAAAGCGAATATTGGTTCCGGGCGATGCTCGCAGCAATTGAAAATATCGCATGACATGACAAAAAGCGGGCGACAAGCGTTATCCTGAAATACATAGGGCAAGGAGGCCGTATGACAGCAGAAGTGGATGACGGTTTCTTTCAATTGTTTGAACGCAGGATTTTTGTGCGTGGAGAAGCTTATTACGATGCCGGCAAGGTTGATCCGCCGGTCATGATTGCTGAGAATCTTTGGCATACCGTGGTTCGCGGGAATGACGACTATCAAGTGGACATTTGTTTGCGCCATGGCAAAGTGATTTCTGCCGCCTGCACATGCCAATATTCCCAACGTGCAATGTACTGCAAGCATGTGGCTGCGGTGCTTATCTTCATGCGTGAGAGCCGACGTCGGGAATTGGATGAATCGCAAGACCAAGTTTCAGAGTTTCCTCATGAAGCATTGAATTGTGTGAGATGGTATACGATGCATGAATTCCCGAAATACCGCGGATTGACAGAGGGAGATTGGCGTGCTGTCAAGCGAATATTTGAGGTGTTGTACTGTATCCCCGACCTTGATATTACATATACACATGAGGTAATGGATACCGTTTGGTGACATCCATCTCGTAGGTAAACAGTTCGCTGTGGCCAAGACGCTGAGTCTCAGGGATATTCTCGTCCGCACCGAGTCCCACTGCAATCACACGCCAACCCCGCACAGCGAGCATCCGCGCAGTCGCCTTGCCGATGCCGCTCGTGCCGCCGGTGACCAATGCCACCGGCCGTCCGTCATCCTTGATTGGTTCCATGTGTACCATTATCGCGTGGTGGTGTCGGAATCACGGCATGGTGATAGCAGCCGCATGGAACAAGCTACTTGCTAGGCGAAGATTGAGCATCGTCATCCGTCTTACGAGCATTCAGATGCCGGTGCTCGTATTCCTCGAAGTCATCACGGACGGCTTCCGCGGGATACTTGCTCTTGGTCTTTGCGAGCTTGCCCATGACGATGTCATCCATATCCACACCAAGCGCATCGGCCATCATGATGCAATACGTAAGCACATCCGCTAGTTCTTCCCTGACATGTTCCTCATCCATGGATGGCGACTGCGGCGTCCACTGGTAGCATTCCAGCAATTCCGACGCCTCGATGCTGATGGACTTCGCCAGGTTCTCAGGAGTGTGGTATTGGCCCCAGCCACGCTCCGACACAAAATCACGAATCGACTGAATGGTACTGTCACTGATCATGACTGACATTATAGGACTTGCTGAATGTTGGTCATGTACCAGAGCTCATTATGGACCATAATATGACTATGAACAGTGAGAGCTTGGCGCCGTTTGTCATCAACCTGCCATATGGTCAATACAGTAGGGAAGCTTTTGAAAAGGCTTTTGACGAATCCCTCGAGAAGCAGATGGGGCGCAGTGTTAATGATTCCGATCTGGAACATTTCATGCTGCGATATGTGTTGGCATATCCAACGGTTTATGTCGTGTATTCAGGAAAGACCAATCGCTATTCGATGAAGAACGAATATACGGTGTACGTCGGTGAGACCAACGATATACGGCATCGTACATTCCAGCATCTTGAAAGAGATGCTAAAGAACGCGAGGACTGGAAAGCTGTAGCTGATGCTGTCTCGCGGAATGATGATGCATATCGGCAATATGTTATTTCACATCCCAAATTCAATAAGTCGTTAACCCTGGATGTCGAAAACCGGCTTATGCACTATATGTCCAGTACCGATTCGGTGAAAAAGCTCAACAATCGACGGACCAATGCGCAAGGCGATTATTACACCGCAGACCAGTTTGATCGGATTTTCTCGCAAATCTGGTTGAGATTGCACAAGGAAGATTCTGACCTGTTCCCGGCGGAGGAGATCATCCGAGATTCCGCGTTGTTCAAGGCATCGCCTTTTCATAAACTCAGCGATAGCCAGCTCGAAGCCGAAGAATCTATTTTGGTGCAACTTGCCGCCTTGGTTGCCGATAGCCGGCAACAGAAGAAAGCCGATGAGCAATCTTCAGATCGCCATCCGAAATTAATCTTTGTTCAAGGTGCTGCAGGGACAGGCAAAACGGTCCTGTTAAGCCACCTGTTCTACAGAATCGCGGCTGAAATCGGCATCCAAGGCGACACCTATTCCGAAGACGAAGATTATCCTGAGCTGTCACAAACGGCGAACGGCCGGCTTTCCTCATACATTCTTGTCAATCATAAGGAACAGGTGCACGTATATAATCAGATTGCCACGAAACTGGGTTTGCAGAAGAAATCTGATGAAGTGGTCATGCTGCCCAGTCAGTTCATCAATCGATTCAGCTTACGCAACGAGCATGGTCGAGGCATTCCAGACCAGCCGCAAGGCCTGGCGGACATCGTGCTCATCGACGAGGCCCATTTGTTGATGACGCAAGGAAATCAGGGATATTCCGGGAAGAACCAGCTGTATGACATTCTGCGCAGAGCCCGGGTGGTGATTGCGGTCTTTGATCACAATCAGATTATGCAGTCCAGCCAGCAGTGGGACCCAGCGATGCTGGAAAAACTTCAGCTGGACTCTGATTCGACTCAGATCGCATGCGCGACCGGGAAAATCGGCGCATTCAAAGCGGTTGATTTGGGCGCCGAATATCATCTGCCGTCCATTTCCGTGGACATTGCGCATGTCCATTTGAAAAAGCAATTCCGTATTGCCGCGAGTAAGTCGATGATTCAGTGGATTGACCGATTCGCTTCGGGGAAAGGTATCGGTCCTATGCCCGTTGATACGGGCGAGTATGCCGCAGATGGTGAAGTGATTCGAGAACCTTATGACGTTAAGGTGTTCGACTCGCCGGTTGATTTGTTTAATGCCATTCACGCGAAAGCCCAGCTGAAGCCCGATGGTTGGGATGGGGCTGGACTGTCCCGTTTGTTGGCCACCTATGACTGGAAGTATTCGGCGAAATCTGAGAATCAGAATGATCCGCATGGCTTTTGGAATGTGGAACTGCATCGCGATACTTCCGGCGTATGGCGTATGGGACTTGCGGATGACCATGGATTCGATCATTCCGCAATAAGTTCTGACCAATTCTGCAAGCCTTGGAACTATCAGCTCGAAGATTCCGCTCCGAAAAGCAGGAAAGACATCGACAAAGAACTGTCTTGGGCGGAGAAGCCGTACACCATAGATGAGATTGGCTCCATCTTCACCATCCAAGGGTTTGATTTGAACTATGCCGGTGTGATCATTGGACCCTCGGTGACGTATCGTAACGGGGAAATCGTGTTCGATGCAAAGGCCAGCCAAAACTATCTGGCAACCAATAAGCGCAAAGATTTAGGAGATTTTGCCGAAGAGAATTTGAAGCATGAGTTGAATGTCCTGCTCAAGCGCGGCGTCCACGGTCTGTACCTTTTCGCGGTGGACGAAAGCCTGCAGCAGCGTTTGAAGGAGTGCTGCATCCATTAAGGTATGTGACGGATATTGTGCTGAAAATGCACGCGAAGCGCACGCAGATGATGTTGAATGCGCTGAAAATACACTCAACATGCCGGGTGTCGTCGTTCGCGATGCCAAAGGCAAGGGATTCCTCATGGACGAGCATTTGGCCAAGGTCTGGGTTTGCAGCCAGCTGACCAATATCATCAGGAATCTCAGCGAAGAACAGGCTGGCATTTCTCTGCATAGTCAATGGATATGTGCCGAATGCCGTACCGCGTTGCCAATGTCGTCACTACAACGCAAACGCCAGCTCCTCCCGCAACGCAGTACGATTCGGATAACGCTCGACAATCTCGTGTGCCAGCACACGGGTCTCCTCATCGCCGAACACTGCGGCGAAACGACGCAGCTGTTTGGCGATCTGCTGGTATGTGGCGCGGCGTGCCGTCAATGTATTGTCGACGCCACGTTCCACCGTAAACCGGAACGCGGGCGTGCCCATGGTGCCGTATGGCATCGCGTCGAGGATTATCGATTTTGCCGATTCGGGGTGTTCGATGGCGATGGTGCGCAGCAATGGCAGCGGCGGGTAATCGACGATGGCGCAATAAGTCAGGGCCGCGTCCGAAAGCCGCTCGTCCACGATGAGCTTCTCGTAAGCGGGATTGCGCCAACTGCTGTGGCGCTGTGTGCCGCCTTTGGTGGTTATTTCCGGCTGGTACTTGATGCGGTCGATGATGTTCCGGGCGCAATCTCTGGCCAGCCCATCAGCCACGTCATGCCATTCTTCTGCGCTAAGACCGCCGTAGATGCGTAACAGATTGCGTAGTTTACTCACGTAATGGGTATCGGATCTGTCGTTGCAGGAAAGAATGTAGTACCGATACACGTTGGCGAGCAGGCCAACGTCATTGAGTCCCTCGGCGCAGCATTCCATGATGGTATGCCATCCATGGGGCAGCAGGTCCGGCAGCAGACCGTTATGCCGGGCATCGATATCGACATCTTCCATATCCCGGCTCGACAGAAGGAAACCTTGTGCAAGCATGTATGCGGAACGCAAGCGCCCTTCATGAATCATGTTCGCAGCGTTCATCAGCGTGAGAGCCATTGACTCCGGGTAGTCTTTCAGAAGCTGCTCGCGTCCAGCGTCATCGTTGGATAGAGCGTATAGGTCGTAGGCGCTCATGAGTGTGAACAACTGCAATACGTGTAACGATTCATCCGAAATGAAGTCGGTTTCGTCGTCTACTTCGCTCGTATCCTCGTTATCCTCATCCTCTTCGCTTTCTTCGCTCTCTTCGCTCTCTTCGTTGAACGAGTATTCCAGATTACGCGTTATCGCGTTCTCGATCACGTCATAGGCCCATATGCGTTTGTCGTCATATTGGGCGAAAGCGAGCGCGCTGGAAATCAGCAACATACTGTTCAATGGTTCGCATTGCCGCATGTCTTTGTCGTTCGCGGCCTGCGCAATGGTGTTCAATGCCTTGCCGGCGGTAGAGGAGTCGGCGAATTCCGCCACATTCTCCATATAGCATCGCACGCGCATCGCCAGATCATCCATAAGCGTGAGCAAAGGTTCGGAGCCATCATCGTTCTCGGACGAGAGCAGAAGCGCGTGGACTTCGTGTATGCACAGTCGCAGGTTGCCGCATGCGCTCGCGTAATCACTGGATTGCAGGGCATTGCCCGCGATAGCCTGCACGGTTTTGATGAATTCTGTGTAGTCACATGATTTGTTGTACGCATCGCTGTGCTTACTGATATGAATAATGAAACGTTCATGGCATCGGCGGATTGTGTCGGAGAGCATGGTTTGTGCGTCGATCAGCGGGATTAGCGGTCGTTCTTCGTCTGGCTGGGCGCAGAACGTCTTTGCGGCTTCGCGCAGTTGGGTGGACCACAGGAACAGCAGATGGCCTTTGCCCTGCTCTGCGCGCGCGTCGAGATGTTGCTGGATGGGATCCAGCACGGTGCGGGGGAGTGCGATGACACCATCGTGAGCGTTGGCGGTGTCATCATTGTGGTGATTGCCGTGCGCGCCAATGAGCTGTTTGCGCAGTTCGTAAAGCACGGCACCTATATGCTTGCAATATGGTGTTCTCTGATACGGGCAGGTGCACGCGGCGGATTGTATGCGAATCGAATTGTCGTCGGTTGTGGATTCGTGGTCGCTGTTACTGCTGGTAGTGGCTTGGTCATCAGTGTTTGCTTCATTGGCGTTCTCGCCGCGAGCGTCTTTGCTGAGGCGGATGTCAACGTCATAACAGTCATCGGCACTGCCGGACACCTGCGCGTGATACAGCTGCGGCGCAATCTCCTGCACCGAACTCACGCGGCCCGATTCCCAGTAATCGGTGGCACGTTCAAGAATCAACGGTGTGCCTTCGAACATGACCTCGAATTGAGCCAGCATTGGCTTTTGCGGAACAACCATACTGCTGATTGTAGCGGGTGGAGTGTTACTCGCCGCTTGGCGGTGCATACTGGTCTGATGTAGTCTTGTTTCCACTGGGTAATCGCATTCGGGGAAGAGGCGTCAATGGCTGTACTGACAGATGCTGAAGCTCGTCGTATGCTGGAACTGCTGAAGGAAGCTTTGTCTCCGAAGTCCATCACCCTGAATAAAGGCGAGAAGCAATTCCAATTGCATCAGATAAGTTTGTAGTCAAATGAATAGTAGTGTTTACGACGAGAAGAAAGTATGACGAGTTCTGATTTTGACTCATTAATTCGAAGTTACGGAAAATGGCTGTCTGATAACACGACTTATACGCAACTGGATGAGTGGTATGAAGTTAATGTTCCACTTCTGGATGAAGACAACGACTATACGCAGTTCTATGTGAAGCCCGGGAAGAACAGCGTAACGTTCTCTGATGACTGTGCCACATCACGCCGTTTGGAGTCGCATGGGATGACTGTGACGGAATCGCGTTTGGCAGTGCTCAAAGATATTCTGAATCAGTTTGGTATTGAACGTAACGGCGACGAGCTTACTCTGACGAGCGATACTGCTGATTTTGCTGATGCCAAGAATCGGTTCCTGCAAGCTATCATCAAAGTTGGTGATATGTCTATGCTGGCCAATCCCATGTGCAGACGTATTTTGCAGATGACATTCGTATGTTCCTTAATGCGAACAACATACGGTATGTGGAAGACGTTCAATTCCGTGGCAAGTCTGGTTTGCTGTGCCCGTATGACTTTGTGTTGCCGTTCACGAGTAAACAGCCGGAACGATTCTGCACATCTATTACGCGGCCTTCCCAGCGACTCATTTCCGGTACCTTGTTTTCATGGGAGGATACGCAGGCGGCACGAAAGACACCAAGTGAACTGGTTGTTTTCCTCAATGATTCGGATCGGCGCATTGACAATCAGCTAATAACCGCTTTGGAAAAGTACAATGCGTATCCCATTAAGTGGAGTGAGCGGGAATTTAAGGAGAACTTGTACAAGCTTGCTTCGTGAGTGGTGCTTGTGGCTTTGTCGGGAGCGAGGTTTCTGCTGTTTGCCGTGTCGACCTCCCCTCAGTCGCCTACGGCGACAGCTCCCCTCGGGGAGGGGAGCTGAGGAAGCGCTTAACGAGCATAGGGCTTCAGCCGCTCCCAATACGCCCGAATCGCGCCGAACGAATACACCGCGATCGCGACCCAAATCACCATGAACGCCGCATAGCCCTGCGCGCGCATCGGCTCGTGCAGCAGGAGCACGGCCACACAGAACTGGATCAGCGGGTTGAGATATTGGATGAAACTCACAGTCAGGTAATGGCTGTGCTGCACGCCGTAGGAGAACGTGGCCAGCGGAATCGCGGTGGGCAGGCCGGAGAACGCCACCAACAGCGCGACCATGGCCGCCAACGTGGCGACCAAACGATACGCGAGCACGCTGATGACATTCATACTGGACAGCGTGCGCCAGTACAGCGGCAGCACGCCCCAGCCGATATCGGACACGAGCAGCACGGCTATCCCCATTCGCGTCTGCTCGACAGTACGAACCAAAGTCACGTCTCCCCACCATAGCGACTGATCACATGAGTGTCCCGCACCTAGTCACATGGCATATTGGACTTGCTGATGATGAACAGTACCGGTTATTGTTAGAGTCTTTTCCGCAGGACACGGAGATTGAACAGATGATTCGGCCTTTTCTGAGGGCGCGAATCAGATTCGTAATGCAGTGGTTTGCCCTGGACTCTGTTACGGTGATAATAACTTCATCGTTGATAAGGGAGTCTTCATGGCAGGCAATGGCAACACGGCATTTCGTTTCCGAGTCACTTTGCGCCTTGACGGGCGCGAATGCTGGCGGGAGATTCTGGTGCCGGCATCATTGACGTTCTTCGATTTGCATGCGGTATTGCAGGAATGCTTTATGTGGTACGGCGAGCATCTGTTCTGCTTCTGCGCCACATTTCCGAATGGGAAGCAGGTGCAAGTGGAAGAATTGTGGGGAGAAGAGCCCTCATACCATGAGGCGAAATACGAACAATATATGCCGGTGGAGCCGTTGCCGGAAGTTCGCGTTGCTTCGGAAACCGAGCTGGGCGACGTGTTTCCCAAGGTGCGTACCGCTCGCTATTACTACGATTATGGTGACGATTGGATCCATGATATTAAGCTGCTGCGTACCTACCGCAGCGTGCACGTTGCGGATCCTCAGCTTTGGGATGGGGCGGGGGATGCGCCTCCGGAGGATGTCGGCGGGGTGTATGGGTTCGAGCGGTTCCTTGATACCTTGGGCAATCCCGAAGATGAAGAACATGATGGCATGGTTGAGTGGGCCGAGGACCAGATGTGGGATCGTTTCACGCTGAACCGCCATCGTGAGCGTCTGTTCCGTTGGCACAAGCACCGTGACATGATGTTGCATGGGTGATGCTGAACAGATGATAGCCGAACTGCATTAGGCTACTACGTCCCACACCGTAATGTATGACCAATCATTAGGAGGCCCGTCATGACTGCCCATTTCGACGAGTTCGAAGAGGAGATGACCTCCCGCAGCCTGGAACGAGCATATGATTACGTGGACGAGCATAGGATCGGTGGGTTAGAGGAAGTGTCGGTCGGACTATTCCACGCCGAAGTGCACGGTTCTGAACTCTACGATGTCGATATTCGACTTCGTGACAACGATATCGTGTTCGCATCCTGCACCTGCCCCTACGACCATGACGGATACTGCAAGCATATTGGTGCGGTGCTCTTGACGTTGCGTGATTACAAACACGGCGGTAATCATCAGCAGAACGTGACATACGATGCGATGATTGCAAAGCAGGACGACTCTCGGCCAGACATACCCGTAGCAGCAAATCCTCTCGCATCGAAACCTGAAGTGTTCAATCGAGTGCTGCAACATATTCGAGAACGAGTGGGACTGCGCAAATCAGAACGGTGGACGCCCGCTCAGCATTTCTATCTGGTTTGGAATCAGGACGAAATCAATGCCATCGTGACTGCGAATCCGGCAATCGCGAGCGGCATGGAACCATTGATGCCCGAAAGCACCGTGGATCGCGTCATGGAATCTCCCATGCGGCGACATCTCGGCAAGGACTACGGCTGGAAATTCGAATGGGGAGATGCCGCCATAAACGGCGTGATGGCCGTATTTGAGGAAGTAGAACAATCGAACGACTATCCGCTGGCCATGAGACGCATGTGCACGGCTTTGCGAAAAACAGTGTGGTTCGCGAGACAAGTCGATGATGAAGAGGGTGCGCTACAGACATATATCGAACACCTCAATGAGCGAATCCTCGCTTATACGTATGCCGCGGCACCAATCGTTACAGGCGAGCAAGCGCAGCAGATGCTGATTGCAGCGTTGGGATTCATACGTGATACCCCTATGATCGAGATGCTGTTTTGGCCGCACACGCCGCTGGAATGCGTCATCCCATTCGCGGATATTCACGCACGAGGTACGGCGGACATAGAACAGATGGAGCATCAGCCCCGCGAGATCGGCACGACCGCGTTCATGTGCCGCACCTATGCGCAGTCCACATTGAATGTTGCCCAACAATTCCTTCATGACAAGAAGGGGGATTCCATTGACGGCCATCGAACGAACCTGACCGATTACGATTGGCGAGCTGCACAGGACTATCTGCTGAAACTCCATCATGACTTTCTGCTGTACGGCGGCGACGCAATTAGTGCCGATGAGCTACTGTCCAAAAACACGGACGTGGCCGAATGCAGATTTGCCGTCATCGCACGTAAATTCCTGGACGGGGATTATGCCGGGGCCGCCGCTTTCTTGGAACAGACTTACGATTGGGATGCCGCGCAAAAGCATGCGGGGTATTGGGAGCTCACCGCTCAACTGCCGCATGGCGAGCTTACCATGCTGGAGGCCTGCTATGAACGACTGAACGATGAGAACGGCATCAAACAATTATATGAGTACTACGTCGCTCACAGTGATTCAGTGGCGGACGAACGTTGCATTCCCATCCTCAAATCGATGGTCGGCAAATCGGGCTGGCCTCAAAGCGTTCAGAACATCCTGCGCAACTATCATGAGCATGATTTCGGTGGGAAAGTCCTTGTACGACTCATGACTGAAGAGCACCTATCCGATGAGGCCTTGACCTTAGCCGGGCAGCGGCCGGAACTCCTGCGTGATTTGCTCAAGCCCATCAGCCTCAATCACAGCGCGGAAGCAGAACGACTGATCAGAAAGCAGCTGCCGCTGGATCGCGATCTGCAACAGGGAAATCGCAACGAATACCGATTCGTTGCCATGTGGATCGAGCAATATCGCAACGTTCTCGGACTCGACCAAGCCAAGGCTCTCGCCAAGGAGATCATGGCAAAGTACCCGAGACGGTATGCACTCAAAGAGGAAATCGGCCGCGTGCTAAAGTAACTTACTGATGCCAAAACATTCTAACACTACTCCGACGATGCCCGTCACCGCGGCCACAAGAATGTACGCAATACCGAATACGCGCAGCGCGCCACCTTTGACCTGCGCATTCGGGCGGAAGAGAATACACCACCAAATCAGATACAGCGCATGACCTCACATCAGCTGCCGCGAACGGCTAAATCTGCCGAGTTCACCGAGTTCACCGGCCCTATGAAGTCCCTCAACTCCATCAATCGCCGTCTGACCCATCACATCACGCTTCATACACATTGCCGATTGACAGTCCTAGAACACAGTCTAGAACTGTCATGGTATGTTCGCGCAGATAAGGGCTCCAACAAAATTGGCTAAAAGAGAACTCGGCAACCTATAAAAAGGACGCGCCCGTGTGCCCTTACCGTTCAGCTCCGCTCACGAATGAAATCGAAAATCACGTCGAAGACCTGCTGGCTCCAGAAATCGTACTCATGTTCGGCGCCGTCGACTAGCACCAGCTGCGCGTCCACGCCGTGCTCGGCCAGCCGGTCGCGCATCTTGACGGATTGATGGTAGGGGACCACGGTGTCGGCGGTGCCGTGCAACAGGAGCATCGGTGGATACTGCTGGTCATCCCGCACCTGCAGGTAGGGGCTCATGTCAGCCGCGCGCTGACGGACCTCGGCATTGATGCCGGTCTCATGGGTCGCACCCACCACGGCCGCGAACGGGCCGAAATAGTACAGCCGGAATGGATTGGTCTCATCGTCGAATGCGTCGACAGCTTCAAGCATGTCGGTGGGCGGGAAGCAGCTGACCACGTACTTCACCGCATCGCTCTCATCGGCATTGGTGCCGTCCTCATACCGCGGATCGTCGGAGGTCAACCCCACCAGCAACGACGTGTTGCCGCCGGACGACGTGCCCCAGATACCGAGACGGTCGGGGTCCACGTGCCATTGACGTGCGTTTGCCCTGAGATAGCGGATGGCTGCTTTTACGTCCTCGAGATATGCGGGGAACACGTCGTGGGGATCACTCGAGGCATCGCGATGATTCACCGTAGCCACCACAAAGCCTTCGCGGGCCAAAGCCGAGAGTTGCGGGATCTCGTAGTCGCGATGCGGCGTGGTCCAGGCGCTGCCTTGCACGAATACCACGGTGGGGTAGCGGCGGTCATCGTCATCGCCGGTGGATTGTGGCGAGATGATATCCATCACCAGGTTATCGGCCCCGGTCTCGTACGCCACGTTGCGGGTCAGCGTGGCCAATCCGGCAAGCGTGGGATTGTGCGGGATATGGATGACATTGTTTGCGCCGGCGTTGGCATCACTGACTTTGGCTGAATCGGTAGTATTCATGGAATCCCCCTAGCTCTGTTGCTATAGAGGTCATCATACAAGAAATGGGCATGATTACGGCACAACGATGTCTCGGTCACAGCGAAGACATGAAGACGCGAAGACGCGCCCGGCAGCGCGCGCTGCCTGCCTGCGAGTTGCCTTCAAGTGCACTTCAAGCAATAAGGTGACATAAGCAGCGGCAATGGAGATTGCTGCCCGGCAACGAAGCGGACAGTGCCCGTTCGCCGATTCACGATAACAGAAATGAGACACTATGAAGACTCAGGAAATCGGACAATCCGGCATGATTGCGTCACGAGTGGCGCTGGGCGTGATGCGCATGGACGCGTTGGATGCCGCCGATGCGGCACGTACCGTGGCCGTGGCCCATGATTCCGGCATCGACTATTTCGACACGGCGGAATGCGTACACAGATGCTCGACGCTGAAATCCAATTCAATATGGCGAGCGATCCCGCAGCCGATCGCACCGGTGGCATCCTGCCTTATTCACAGCTGAAGCATATGACCATTCAGGCATGGTGCCCATTCCAATCCGGCACGGAATACGGTCCGTTCGTCGGCAACGAGCATTTCCCCGAGCTGAACGCCGAATTGACCCGTCTTGCCGGCAATCCGTTGGTGTGAGCGAGAGATGACGAGACCAATGCCGTTGGGGCGCGTGTTCAGCGTGCATACATCTCAACGGCGGTCAATGCTGTGTCAATGCCAACATTCAGTGCCTCCGGGCGTGCACCATCTGGCGAAAGCTGATGTGTAGTCCATACAGCAGTCTGCGACCGTCAAACGGCAACGCCTTGCCGCTGAACTTCACCACATCATCGGGCCAACTGTATGCCAGATCCCCCGATACGGGTAATGTGAAAGATTGACCGTACCGAGTCCCTCAATCTCAACCGTATCGTGCGGCTCCAAACTTTCGAACAGGTTGAGTGCGGGGCGGTCTTCCAGCCACCAGTCATCATGGTTGCCGATCACACCATGCAGATGCTTGCAATTGAGCGCTCGCAGGCAGTTCTTCAGATAGGTCAGCGATGTGCGGAAACCGATATCACCCAGAATCCACAGCTCATCATCCGGGCCGACCAAAGTGTTGATATGATCCACAATCGCCTTGTCATGCGCATCCGTATCGGCGACCTGACGAAACGTCAGACTCGCGCCGAACGTCTCCTCCTTGGCCCAATCCTCGGCGGTCTTGCGATCATGCGCGCGCAGCACCTCCTCATAGCGCGAGTGCGTCGGATCGAACGTCGTGAACCCTCGCAACACCGTGACCAGTGGATGCCCGAAATGCGTGTCGGTCGTGAAATACCTCATGACAGTCGCCTCCCCTTTTCGGCGTGCAGCAACCATTTCCCATCCTAGGCACAGCCGGCACCTGTCGGTTCGTGTTGCCATAATGAAGCGCATTGCAGGGGGAACCCGTGAACGCAAGCTGCCGGCCATCGTGGCGGCGAACGGGTTGAGAAAGGCGCTGTGCCTGACCCTTGGAACCTGTTGGCCAACACCATCGAAGGGGGCAAACGATGTCTTTTGACGCCGTCGCATTCGGCCCGATCACCCTGAACCACCTGCCGCCGTTCGCCCAGCGCCTGCGCCAGGCCTCCGACCTGGTCTGGGAGGAGGGCTACCGGCAGCCGTTCCTGCGCGAGCTGGGTCACGGCACGCTTTCGCGCGAGCGCTTCGCGTTCTACCTGCTGCAGGATTACCGCTACCTGAACGATTACGCCAAGGTGCACGCGCTGGCGTTGACCAAGACCCAGGATCCCGAGGTCATGCGGTTCATGGCGGATGTGCAGAACGGCATCTTCAATGTGGAATCCGCCATGCATCGTAAATACATGGCGAGCTACGGCATCAGCGAGCAGGAGATGAACTCGGTGCGCCAGTCCGCGTTCGCCCGCGCCTACACGTCGAACATCCTGTCGATCGCATACGGCAATCCGCTGGTTGATATCCTGGTCGCCGTGCTGCCCTGCGCCTGGGTGTACGCCGACTACGGTCAGCGTCTCGCCGCCGAATTCGCGGACACGCTCGATGCCAACCCGTACAAGAGCTGGGTGGACATGTACAAGACCGAGGAGTTCTGGAGTAGCTCGGCGTGGCTGATTGAACACACCGAACAGCTCGTGGAGGGTTTGAACGAAGAGCGCCGGGCCGAGCTCGTGGACATCTTCGTGACCGGTGTGCAGAACGAATACATGTTCTGGTCAAGCGCCTACGACATACAGTACACGTGGAAACCCGAATGGGACGTGTGAGGCGCACGATGGATGAGCGGTGGGCGCGTGCTTTGCGCGCCAAGGGCATTGATATTGACGAGGCTGAAGGTGCTGGTGGGAAACGGGCACATGACGGCAAACGGCATACCAACATCACGAGTACTGGTCGACGCTCCGAGTCCCAGCCGGCTGTCGGGCTCCGCGGTCGATCCAATACCAGTACGAATCTGCCGGGGCCGAAGGTGACGGCACGCGCCACGCCATTCAAGGCCACCGGTCATAAGGGCGGCATCAGCCGGCAGGGGAATTGAGCTGATTGCAGAACCATCGCGCGATGAATGGGCATGGCCAACGCGTTATTTCATTGTTATTCCATTTCAAGGGGCTGATTTGCGGCTCTCCGGAGGTCTATCTCCGTTTCACGGGGCTGGTGCCCAAGTAGACACGACCCCAAAATGGCGGGATGGCGTTGCCGCTAAGCCGTTTGTACTTCCATTCCGCCTTCGGAACAGCCCCTTGAAACGGGAGTAGACCTCCGAGAAGGTGCAAATCGGCCTCTCGAAACGGACTATGCCGGTGTTCGGTGGTAGGGAAGAGGGCTTTCTGCGTTGAAAAAGGTCGAATGTACCTCTTTGAGCGGAGATATTCCATATTGAAGCTATTCCGGCATCATACGGCACGTAGGAAATGCCGGATATCGGCGATTTCCTCATCACAGATGGCATGGGCCATGCCGGAATACTCGCGATAGGTCAGATGCCCGGCCCGTTCAAGGACCTGATGGGCCGTTTGCTGGTCGGGCAGCGGAATCGTGCGGTCCTGCGCGCCATACGCCAGGAAGAATCGGGTAGTGGAGTCAAGCGCCGCCTGTTCCTCGCCCATGAACGAAGGACTGAGCAGGATCGCGGCATTGAATAACGTCGGATGCACCTTGACCAGACGATACGACAGATAACCGCCTTGGGAGAAACCGATCAATATCTTCCTGCGATGGGCGAATGCCGAGGCATCCAGCAGTGAAGCCACCGCATCCCCGACCGCCGCGCATTCGCGTTGGCGCTCGTCCACGCCGCAGCCGTCGGGATACCAGTAATTGCCGCCCATATAGGGCCTCGCGTAGGTGGCACGGAACGAGATATAGCTGGGTACGGCGGCAATTGCGGACGGGGCCGCATCGGCTCGCGTCGGCGCATATACGGCGTCGAGAATCCGCACCATCTCGTTTTCGTCGTTGCCGTAACCGTGGAACATCAGGAAAATGGGGTCATTGCCGCCGGCATCGATCTGGCTTGTCATCTGCATTCGCATCGTCATCACCTCACCAACGAGCTTACATGCATTAGACTTGTAGCGATTGACCCACCGAGCACGCAAGGAGCAAGTTATGGAGCCGAGGCGCGGGCCTCTCACCGCAGGCGAGAAGGTGCAGTTCACCGACCGCAAGGGCAAGAAGATCACCGATCAGCTTGTGGCTGGCGGCTCCACGCAGACCGAGCGTGGCCTGATTCTGCATGACGATGTGATCGGCAAGACCGAAGGCACCGTGATCCTCACCGTGCACGCCAAGCGTGAGGCGCAGGTCAACCAGGTTTATCCCGAGAAAGACAAGAACAAGCCGTGGAAGTCGTCGCGCGCCATCGGCGGCTGGGAATATGCGGTGATGCGCCCGCGACTGGCCGATTACGTGCTGTCGATGCCGCGCGGCGCGCAGATCATGTATCCGAAGGACATCGCCCAGGTTGTCCAGCTCGGCGACATCCGTTCCGGCATGCGCGTGCTTGAGTCCGGTGCCGGCTCGGGCGCGATGAGCGTGAACCTGCTGGACGCCGTGGGCGATCGTGGCCATCTGACCACGATCGAGCTGCGCCCCGAATTCGCCAAAGTGGCTCAGGCCAACGCCACGCTGTATTACGGCGAGGCCCCCAGCTGGTGGGATCTCAAAACCGGCGACTTCGACTCCGTGGCCGCCGAACTGCCCGAACACTGGTTCGACCGCATCATGCTCGACATGCTCGACCCGTGGAACAGGCTCGACCAGGCATACCGCGTGATTGCCCCCGGCGGCGTGTTGGTCAGTTACGTAACTACCACCACGCAGATGAGCCGACTGGCCGAAGCCCTGCGCGCGGCCGGCTGCTGGACCGAGCCGCAGATCCAGGAATCGTTCGAACGCACATGGAAGGCCCAAGGCCTCGCCGTACGCCCCGACCACCAGATGATCGGCCATACCGGTTTCCTTGTTATCTCGCGCGCCATGGCCTCCGGGTTCGAGGCGCTCAGAAAGCGCGATCGCGTGACCAAGGACACGCAGACCGACATCGACTCGCTCACCGACGAACAGCGTGAGGCGCAGATCGAGGAACTGGAACTGCGCGACATCTCCGACCACAAACTACGTAAGGTGTTGCGTGACCTCGACCGTCAGGTGGGAGAACTTGGCAACACGCACGAATAACCGCCAAACGATGAGTTTGTGAACGCTCACACACCTCTATACTGGAAGCAACACCACACCGCCACACCGGGCAGGCGGTTCGTGAAGGGAGCCACGGATGGGCATCAAGCTGAGCAAAGTCGCCAAAGCAGCGAAGAAATACGACCATATCCTCATCATCATGAGGCACGCCAAGGCCGAGCCGTTCGGCGACAAGGGCGACTCGGAACGCGAGCTCACCGACAAAGGTCTGAAACAGGCGAAGGCCGTGGGCAAGGGTATCGAGTCGCTGGGATTGGTGCCCGATCAAATCTCCTGCTCGTCCGTTACCCGCACGCGCCAGACACTGGACCGCATGCTCAAGACCTTTGGCGACAAGCCGATCGTCGACTACCGCATCAGCCTGTATGACGGGGGAGTGCAGGCGGTGTTCGACGAGCTCGCCCACGTCAAGGCCAAGAACCGCGTGTTCATGATCGTGGGTCATGAGCCGACGGTATCGATCAGCGCCCAATGGCTCGCCTCGCCCGACTCCGATGCCGAACGGCTTGATCTGCTCAATCTGGGACTTTCGCCCGCATCCGTCGTGATCATGGGGTTGGACAAACCGTTCGACGAATGGCAGGTTCATAGCGGCGAATTGCTTGCCGTCATCAATGTGAAGGATTTTGACTGAATCGACCCTCCGTGACCGCGTGCGACCTGGGGGCTGCCGGGAGGGGATCGTCAGGGTATAAATTCCGTTGATAGCGACACTCTGCGGCTATTTATAGGGGCCGGAATCCGAATGTTTGCTACCCTGAATCGGGTTACGAACGCACACAATTTGGAGGATTCATGTCCACTCTGACTTCCGTCTCCGGCTTCCCCCGCATCGGGCAGAACCGTGAACTGAAGAAGATCATCGAAGGTTACTGGAAGGGTGCCAACGACCTTGCCGCCGTCAAGGCCACCGCCGCCGAACTGCGCGCCAAGCATTGGAGGCTGCAGCAGGCCGCCGGCATCGATCTCATCGCCAGCAACGACTTCAGCTACTACGATCAGATGCTGGACACCGCCATCCTGCTCAACGTGATTCCGCAGCGTTACCAGCGTCTCGCCTTCGACGATCAGGAGGATACGCTCTTCGCCATGGCGCGCGGCTACCAGTGCGACAAGGGTGATGTAACCGCACTGCCGATGAAGAAGTGGTTCACCACCAACTACCACTATCTGGTGCCCGAGGTCGAACCGTCCGCCGAAATCAAGCTCAATTCCACCAAACCGTTCGATGAATTCAACGAGGCCAAGTCCTTGGGCGTCGAAACCAAGCCCGTGTTCATCGGACCATACACCTTCCTCAAGCTCGCGCGTACTCCGGAAGCCGCCGAACTGGAGATCGACAAAGGACTGGTCAACGCGGTGGCCGCCGTCTACGCCGAGGTACTCGCCAGGTTCAACGATCTTGGCGCCGCGTGGGTTCAGCTTGACGAGCCGTACCTCGTGCTCGACAAGGAGCCGGGCGATGTCGAGCTCTTCAAGGCCCTCTACACCAAGATCCTGCCCGCCAAGGGCAATGTGAAGGTGCTGCTCAACACCTACTTCGGCCACGTCGCCGACGTGTATGAGACCGTCAACCTGTTCGGTTTCGACGGCATCGGGCTGGATCTCAACGAAGGTCGCGAGGAAAACCTCGAAGCCGTCGCCAAGTACGGCGTGGCCGCCGGCACCACCATCTTCGCCGGCGTGATCAACGGCCGCAACATCTGGCGCAACAACTACGCCACCTCCCTCGGCTTGGTCGATGCTCTGAAGCAGGTCACCGCCGATGTGGCCGTCTCCACCGCGTCCTCCCTGCTGCATGTGCCGTTCAGCACCGAAGGGGAGACCGGCATCCCGGCCGAAGACCTCAAGCACTTCGCATTCGCGGTCCAAAAGCTCGGCGAGCTCAAGGAGATCGCGGCCCTGACCGACGCCACCGAGGATGAGAAGAAGTCGTCCGCGGCCCTCGCCGCCAATCTGGCGTTGTTCGACGGCACCCGAGTGGCCGCCGATCCGGCCGTCGCCGAACGCATCGGCAAGCTGTCCGATGCCGACTACGTGCGTCAGCCGGTCCGCGAAGAGCGCCAGTCCCTGCAGCGCGAGGCCCTCGGGCTGCCGCTGCTGCCGACCACCACCATCGGCTCCTTCCCCCAGACCAAGGAGATTCGCGCCGAGCGCGCCAAGCTGCGCAAGGGCGAAGTCACCAAGGAGGCCTATGACGAGTTCATCGCATCGCAGATCGACGCCGTCATCCGCAAACAGGAGGAGATCGGCCTCGATGTGCTGGTCCATGGCGAATTCGAGCGTAACGACATGGTCGAGTACTTCGGCCAGAATCTCAACGGCTTCCTGTTCACCAAGAACGCCTGGGTCCAGTCCTATGGCACTCGTTGCGTCAAGCCCCCGATCGTGTGGGGCGATGTCTCCCGCGCCAACCCGATCACCGTGGAATGGTCCGCGTACGCCCAGTCCAAGACCGACCATGTGATGAAGGGCATGCTCACCGGACCGGTGACCATCCTCAACTGGTCCTGGCCGCGTGAGGACATCACCCATGAGGAACAGACCAAGCAACTCGCCCTCGCCATCCGCGACGAAGTCCTCGATCTTGAGGCCGCCGGCATCAAGATCATCCAGATCGATGAGGCCGCCCTGCGCGAGAAGCTGCCGCTGCGCAAGTCCGACTGGCACGCCAAGTATCTCGACTGGGCCATCCCGGCCTTCCGTCTGGTGCATTCCGCCGTCAAGCCGACCACCCAGATCCACACGCACATGTGCTATTCCGAGTTCAACGACATCATCCGCGACATCGATGCGATGGATGCCGACGTGATTTCCTTCGAGGCGTCCCGCGGCGATCTCGTGGTGCTTGACGCCATCCACGACGCGCGGTTCGAGACCGAAGCCGGTCCGGGCGTGTACGACATCCATTCCCCGCGTATCCCCTCCGAGAAGGAGATCGAGGATCGCATCTACGAGATCCTGGACAAGATCGACGTAAAGAAGGTGTGGATCAACCCCGACTGCGGTCTGAAGACCCGAGGCAACGACGAGACCTGGCCGAGCCTTGAACATCTGGTCGCCGCCGCCAAGGCCGTGCGCGCCAGGCTCGACAAGTAGCGGAAATCACCGAGCTCCCTTCCGGATGAGGGAGCTCGGGTTTATGTAAGGAAATCAGCATGCATTCCCCGATGTTCACCCTTGAGGTCTTTCCCCCGAAACGCAACGCTCCCGTGGACACCATCTATGACACCCTTGACGGTTTGGAGGGGCTGAACCCCGACTTCATTTCCGTGACCTACGGCCACGGCACCCATTCGGACCGCACCGCCACCGCGCGCATCGCCCACACGATCAGCAAGGAGTACGGCATTCCCGCAGTCGCGCACCTGACCGCGTTGTACTCCGACAAGGCGAAAATCGACGAGGCCCTCGACATGTTCGAGCAGGCCGGTGTGAGCGCGGTGCTCGCCTTGCGAGGCGACTACATCGATGGCGAACGTTTGGTCGGCGATTTCAACCACGCCAGCGATCTCGTGTCCTACATCAGATCCATGAAACCGGATCTCACGGTGTTCGGCGCATGCTATCCAGAAGGCCCTTACCAGTCCGGATCGTTGGATCAGGACATCGAGAACCTGAAGATCAAGGTCGATGCCGGCGTCACCCGTTTGATCTCGCAATTGTTCTATGACAACGAGGATTTCTACCGCTTCCTGGACAAGGCTCGCGCCGCCGGCATCACCGTGCCGATCGAAGCGGGCATCATGCCGGTGCGCGGCGCCAAGTCGGTGCGGCGCATGGCCGAACGCAACGCCTCGCGCATTCCCGACAAACTCGATGCACTGCTGAACAGGTGGGAGGATGACATTCAATCGCTGCGTACCGCCGGCATCCTCTACGCTTCCGAGCAGATCGCCGACCTCGTGTCCCACGGCGTGGACGGCGTCCACCTGTATTCGATGAACCACCCCGCCACCACGCGCCGTATCTGGCGCAATACGGAACCGTTGTTCCTCGGTACGCAAGGTTGACGCATATCGCGGCGCGGCGCGTCTCAATGCGTCGCGCCGCACGTTAACCTGCTGGCGAAACCCAGAGTTCACCCAGCGGCCGATGGGTATCATGAACGTGCAAGCCAACCAAAACGATGGAAGGAAGTCCGTTATGTGCACCGGTGTCCGTTTCTCCGATGATGAGGGCAACACCTATTTCGGCCGTAATCTCGACTGGAGTTTCTCATATGGGGAGACCATCCTGGTCACTCCGCGCGGCTACCACTATGACACGGTGTTCGGTGCGGGCGGCAAGGCGAAGCCGAACGCGGTGATCGGCGTGGGCGTGGTCATGGCCGATAGGCCGATGTATTTCGACTGCGCCAATGAACATGGTCTGGCCATCGCCGGCTTGAATTTCCCTGGTTACGCCTCGTTCGTCCACGAACCGGTCGAAGGCACGGAAAACGTCGCCACGTTCGAATTTCCGCTGTGGGTGGCGCGTAATTTCGACTCCGTCGACGAGGTCGAGGAGGCGCTCAGGAACGTGACGCTCGTCTCCCAGATCGTGCCGGGACAGCAGGAGTCTCTGCTGCACTGGTTCATCGGCGACGGCAAACGCAGCATCGTCATCGAGCAGATGGCCGATGGCATGCACGTGCATCATGACGACGTCGATGTGCTGACCAATCAGCCGACGTTCGACTTCCATATGGAAAATCTGCGCAACTACATGTGCGTCAGCAACGAGATGGCCGAACCGACTTCATGGGGCAAGGCCTCCTTGACCGCCTGGGGTGCGGGTGTGGGCATGCATGGCATCCCGGGCGACGTGAGCTCCCCGTCCCGCTTCGTTCGTGTGGCCTACACCAACGCGCATTACCCGCAGCAGAACGATGAAGCCGCCAATGTGTCGCGCCTGTTCCACACCCTCGGCTCCGTGCAGATGGTGGACGGCATGGCGAAGATGGGCAACGGCCAGTTCGAACGCACGCTGTTCACCAGCGGATACTCGTCCAAGACCAACACCTATTACATGAACACCTATGATGATCCCGCCATCCGTTCCTACGCCATGGCCGATTACGATATGGATTCCTCGGAGCTCATCAGCGTCGCCCGATGACTCCTTCCCGGCTCATGCCCCATTCGGAAGGGCATGAGCGTATATAGTGGAATCTTATGGAATCGTCGATGTTCAAACCCAGCTCCATGGACCTCATCAGGGCAGGTCTGCAAGACCTCGACAGGGCTCGCGCCCTGTTCGGCCAGCTCAAGGCCGACGCCATCGCCGATGGACGATGCGCCGAATTGCTGGGCGTGTTGGCCCATGCGTGCGACCCCGACGTGGCGCTGGGCAATTTCGTGGATATCGTCAACGCGATGCAGTCCAGTCGGCGGGATCTGGATCGGGTCATTCCCGACGCCGGTGCCCTCCGACGTCTGATCACCGTGCTCGGCGCCTCCGACGCGATGGGCAAGTTCATGCGTTTCAGGCCGGAACTCGTCGAAGCCGCGTCCGTCGGCAGCGCCGACAGCCACCTGTTCAACCGCGCACAGCGTCGAGCCCGTCTGCTCATGGAGGTCGGCGCCGATCCCGACGATCAGGCCATGCCCGTCGCCTCCAAGGATCTGGCGGAAGCGGCCACGGCGCTGCGTGCCGGTTATCGCCGGCAGCTGGCCGCCATCATCGCGCAGGACGTCATGGCGGAGGATCCGATTCGCATCCAACCGACCATCAGCAGCGAATTGTCCGACCTTGCGGACGCGGCGCTCGAAGGCGCGCTGGCCATCGCCCGCCACGAAACCGAGGGCAGCGAGCACGTGCGCTTCACCATCATCGGCATGGGCAAACTCGGCGCACAGGGACTGAACTACGTCTCCGACGTGGACCTCATCTACGTGGTCGAACCGGCCGACAAGGACGTGGACCATCAGACGCTGATCCGCGTGGGCACCAAGATGGGCACCATGCTGCAGCGCGTCTGCCAGTCCGCCATCATGGGCGTGGCCGAGCAGCCGCTGTGGCAGATCGACGGCGGCCTGCGCCCGGAAGGCAAGGACGGCGCGCTGGTGCGCGTGCTCTCCTCTCACAAGAACTATTACGAGCAGTGGGCCGAGAACTGGGAGTTCCAAGCGCTGCTCAAGGCCCGCCCGGTGGCCGGCGACCCCGACCTCGGCCAGGCCTACATGGACATGACCCGGCCGTTCGTGTGGAGTGCGTCCAAGCGTAAGAACTTCGTCTACGACTGCCAGAAGATGCGCAAGCGCGTGGAGGATCTGATTCCCGCGCCCCTGAAGGACCGCGAAATCAAGCTCGGCCGCGGCGGCCTGCGCGATGTGGAATTCACCGTGCAGATGCTCCAGCTCGTACACGGCCGCACCGACGAATCGCTGCGCACCAGCAACACGCTCGACTCGCTGCAGCGCCTGTCCGAAGGCGGCTATGTTTCGCGCAAACAGGCCGTGCGCATGTCCCAGGACTACCGCTTCGAGCGCGTGATGGAGCATCGCCAGCAGATCTGGTCCCTGAAGCGCACGCACCTGTTCCCGGACCTCGGCCGAGCCTCGGTCGGAGGCCTCGAAAAGAAGCGCGACATCGACGTGGACGAGCTCAACCAGAACCAGGAGCTGCGTCGCCTCGCCCGCGCGTTCGGCCTGCACCCGGAAGAACTCGTCGACAAATATGACGACACCCGTCGCGAAGTGCGCCACCTGCACCTTGACATCTACTATCGCCCGATGCTGCCGGTCAACGCCCAGATGGAGAACGACCAGATCGTGCTGAGCGTCGAGGCAGCACAGGAACGATTCGAATCCATCGGCTTCGGCGACCCGGACGCCGCCATCCGCCACGTGCAGGTGCTCACTGCCGGCGTGGGGCGCGCGGCCAAAATCAACCGCATCATCCTGCCCGCCGTCTTGCAGTGGCTGGGCGAGGGCCAGAACCCGGACATGGGCCTGCTCAACTGGCGCAAGCTGGAGGAGAACTTCGGCACCGAATCCGGCTACCTCGGCTTCTTGCGTGACTCCACTTCTGCCGCCCAGCGTCTGTGCCACATCCTGTCCAACTCGCGATTCCTGGGCGACGCGCTCAACAAGTCGGTCGAATCGATCAGCTGGCTCGGTGATGACGGCAATCTGCAGGCCCGCACGCGCGAGGCATTGGATGTGCAGACCGGCTCGGCGCTGGAACGTTTCGGCTCGAACATCAACGAGTTCGCCAACTCCATGCGCGCCATGCGCCGTCACGAAATCGAACGCATCGGCCTGTCTTGGATGAGCGGTGTGATCAGCAACTCCGACAGTCTCAAGGCCATGACCGACGTGTATGACGCAATCATCGACGTCTCTCTGACTTGGGCCGTGCGCCACCAGATTGCCGCGTTTGGCGTCGAAACCGCGCCGGCCGGTATCACCGTCATCGCCATGGGCCGTTACGGCGGGCGCGAAGTGAACTTCAGCTCCGATGCGGATGCCATTCTCATCTACCGTCCGGCCGACGACGCCGACGACGGCCAGGCCAACGCCTTCGCCAAGAAGGTCGTGGAAGACCTGCGCAACATCCTGCAAGGTCCGACGACGCTGGAACCCAAGATCGAACTCGACCTGGACCTGCGCCCGGAAGGCAAGAACGGCCCGCTCGTGCGCTCCTATGCCTCCTGCGAGGAATACTACGAATCCTGGGCTTCGACCTGGGAGCGCCAGGCGCTGCTGCGCGCCCGGTACGCGGCCGGCGACGCTGAACTGGCGCGGGACTTCCTGATCAACATCGCCGACCCGCTGCGCTACCCGACCGAGGAACTGACTGAAGCAGAATTGCAGAACATCCGCAAGCTCAAGGCCCGCATGGAAGCCGAGCGTCTGCCGCGCGGCGTGCGCCGTGAACGGCATCTGAAGCTCGGCAAGGGCGGCTTGTCTGACGTGGAATGGACCGTGCAACTCATGCAGCTCCAGCACGCCGGCGATATCAAAGATCTGCGCGTCAACGGCACGTTGGAGGCATTGGACGTGCTGGAAGACAAGAAGCTCATCAGCGCTATCGACGCGATTCAGCTGCGCAAGGCCTGGACGTTGTGCACCGCGGCCCGCAACGGCAACTATCTGTGGAGCGGGCGCGCCAACCAGGCCGATATTCTGCCTGATGACATCTATTCGCTGGGCGGCATCGCCGTCTACCTCGGCTACGGCGCCCACCGCGGCCAGCATTTCGAGAACGACCTGCTGGCGGTGATGCGCAAATGCCGTGACGTGTGCCAGCGCTTGTTCTACGGGCAGACCGAAGGTGAGGCGACTGCAGCAACCACCGCCACGGCCTCCGCCGCAACGCCGCAGCCGCAAACCGCCCCTCGCCCACATATGCACGTGATCGCGCCGCGACTGGAACGAAATCGACGCCGCGCGCAGCGATAGACCTTTCTTGTATTGCGTTCACTACGTTCATTAGGTCGATTCATCGTTCATTAGGTCGGTCCGCCGCCGCATACCTTGTTGGAATGGCGGCATTCCAACAACAGATACGAGGGTGCAGTGACCTAATGAACGTCAAATCGACCTAATGAATGAGCTCTGGCGTTCCAAAGCAGATATCAGCTATACAGACACAGCATATTCGTTGGATTTTCAGGTGAACACTCGGTGAATGCGGCTGTCCGAAAAATGGCGTAAGTTAGATTAGGTCACACAAGGGTGGCCACCTGAAAACCACGAGCGAAAAGGTGAGCCTTGTCTGAAGAAACGCCAATGGTCGGCAAAAGCGTCGTAACGCTGGACGGCCTGTCTACAAACCAGATTCTCGACCTACTGCATAAGGCCGAATACATCGATTCCCACCGCAAAGAGGTTGCCCATACCTGCGATGGGCGAGTGCTGGCCACGCTGTTCTACGAGCCCTCCACCCGTACGCGCCTGAGCTTTGAGACCGCAATGCTGCGTCTCGGCGGCAAGGTCATCGGATTCGCCGGCGCGCAGCTGGCCTCCGTGACCAAGGGCGAATCCATCGCCGACACGTTGAAGACCGTGTCCAACTACGTGGACGTGGTCGCCATCCGCCACCCGAAGGAGGGTGCCGCGCTGGTGGCCTCCCGCGCCGCATCCGTGCCGGTGATCAACGCCGGCGACGGCGGCCACATGCACCCCACGCAGACGCTGGCCGACCTGGCCACGCTGCAGTCGCGTTTCGGCCGCATCACCGACCTGACCGTGGGACTGTGCGGCGATTTGACCTTCGGCCGCACTGTGCACTCCCTGATCGAGACCCTGTGCCGCTTCGGCAACGTGCGCTTCGTGCTCATCAGCCCGGACGAGCTCAAGACCCCGCAGTACGTGATCGACCGCATCAACGCCACAGACAACTGCTCCTACGTGGAAGTGCGCGACCTGGCCTCCGTGATCGGCGACCTCGACGTGCTGTACATGACCCGCGTACAGAAGGAACGCTTCTTCAACGAAGACGACTACTTGCGCCTGCGCGACACCTACATTCTCGACAAAGAGAAGCTGCAGCTCGCCAAGCCGTCCATGGCCGTGCTTCACCCGCTGCCGCGCGTCAACGAAATCGCCGTGGACGTGGACGACGACCCGCGTGCCGCCTACTTCGAACAGGTCAAGAACGGCATGCTCGTGCGCATGGCCCTCGAAAGCACCGTGGTGGGCGACGAACTGCCCGGATACGAACCGCTCAACCCCAAGGAGGTTCATGCCTGATGGAAGTCACCAGCATTCAGAACGGCATCATTATCGACCATGTGACGGCTGGAACCTCGCTGAAGGTTCTCGAATACCTGAAAATCGACCCGGCCAAAACCAAGCTTGCGCTCATCATGAACGCCAACTCCAAGCGTTACGGCTCCAAGGACATCATCAAAATCGAGGATGACAAGGACATCGACCTCGACGTGCTCGGCTTCGTGGCCCGCCAGGCCACCGTGGACGTGGTGCGCGGCGGCAAGATCGTCGAAAAGAAGCAGCCGAACCTGCCCGAGCACATCGTCGGCGTGATCTCCTGCGTGAACCCGCGCTGCGTGACCACCACCGAGCCCGGCATCAAGCAGATGTTCCACCTCGTGCACTCCGAACGGCTCGAATACCGCTGCGACTACTGCGATGAGGAAGCCAAACTGTGAGCATCACCCTACGCAACATCAAGGTCTGGAACACCGGCGAGGTCATCGACCTCGTGGTGCCCAGGACCGCTGCCGCCTACTTTGCCGACACCTCCGCCGTGGCTGACGGCGCCGACATCGACGCCACCGGACTGACCGTGGCCCCCGGTTTCGAAGACCCGCACGTCCACTTCCGCGATCCCGGCCAGACCTACAAGGAATCTATGGTCTCCGGCTGCCGCGCGTCCGCATCCGGCGGATACACGAACGTGCTCATCATGCCGAACACGTTGCCGGCACTGGATGGGCAGACCGTGTCTGACCCGGAAGCGGCCGGTGCGAAAGAGGTTCTGGATGCCGGCTTCGACAACGTCATCGACTTCCTGCAGCAGTACGATACTGCGCACAATGTTCAATTGCCGGTTCGTTACAATCTGTGCGTGTGCGCGTCCAAGGATCGCGCCGGTCATGAGGCAAGCGACGTTGCCGATTGGCTCAAGTACGTGCCCGGATTCGAGGACGACGCCAAGACGCCGGCCATGCTCACGCACCCCATTACCGCGATCAGTGACGACGGTTCCGCCGTGACGCCGGAGATCCTGGATCAGGTGCTGGAGAACGTCAAGGCCTCCGACCTGTACCTGATCGAGCATTGCGAGCATCACGATACAGGTGCCGTGAACGAAGGCCCCGTTTCCCGCGAGCTTGGCATGCCCGGCATTCCGGAAGACACCGAGCTCAAGATCGTGGCCCGCGATATAGAAGCGGCCCGCCGCACCGGTGTCCACGTACACTTCCAGCATGTGAGCACTGCCATCTCGTTCGAGGCGATTCGCAAGGCCAAGGCCGAAGGACTGCCAATCACCTGCGAGACCGCACCGCATTATCTGGCGTTGAGCGACGAGGCACTGCTCAAGTACGGCACGCTCGCCAAGATGAATCCGCCGCTGCGCTCCGAAGCGGACCGCAAAGCCACCATCGCGGCCATCGCCGACGGCACCGTGGATCTGCTGGCCACCGACCATGCGCCGCACACGTTGGCAGAGAAGGAACTCGGCTTCCTTGAGGCGCCCAACGGCATCATCGGACTGGAATGCGCGTACGGCGTGTGCCACAAGGTGCTCGTCGACGGCGGCTTCATTTCCGATGAGCGTCTGATCGGGCTCATGTCCGTGGGACCTGCCGAACTCATGGGGCATGTGCCAACCGACGTGGCCGCGCTGGTCGAGGACTACGCCGAACCCGCGCCCACCGGGGACGATCCGGATGGCGTGATTGCGGGGGAGAGCGACACTCAGCCGCAGCGTGAAGGCGTCAACCGACTGCTCGACCTGAGCCGCGTGGATGACGCCGACAATGTCGACCTCGTGGTGCTCAACACCGCTGAGGAATGGACCGTGGACCCTGAACAGTTCCACTCCAAGGCTCGTAACACCCCGTTCGGCGGCTGGCAGGTCACCGGACGCCCCCTCGCCACGATCATCGGCTCCCAGCTGATGTTCAGCCGTCTGTAGATAACATAAGGAGCAGCATGGATCGCCTGATCGAAGCGATTGACAACACTCAGAACCCCAGCGTCGTGGGCCTCGACCCCACCGAGGCGTTGGTACCGCCGCAGGTCGTGGCGAGCTTTGCCGACGAGGTGCGTGACTCGGTCGAATCCCCGGAGGAAATCGAATCCGCGCAGCTGGCCGTCGCCTACTTCGAATACAACCGCACGATCATCGACGCCATCGCCGACATCGTGCCCGCCGTCAAACCGCAGATCGCCATGTACGAGGCGCTCGGCCCCGCCGGTGTGGACATCTACACGATGACCTGCGAATACGCGGCCCAGCAGGGCCTCTACGTGCTCGGCGACATCAAACGCGGCGACATCGGCTCCACTGCAGCCGCCTACGCCCACCACCTGAACGGCGTGGGCGACTTCGACCCGTGGCATGAGGATGCGGTGACCGTCAACCCGTATCTCGGCACCGACGGCATCACCCCGTTCGTCGAGGCCGCCGCCGAAGCCGACAAGGACATCTTCGTGCTCGTGCGCACCTCCAACCCGTCCTCCAGCGAACTGCAGATGCTCGACCTGGCCGACGGCACGAAGGTCTACGAGCATGTGGCCGATCTCGTGGAAGGCTGGGGCGCCGAGACCATCGGCAGCCACGGCTACTCCCGCGTGGGCGCGGTGGTCGGTGCCACCCACCCCGAGGAAGGCAAGGCGTTGCGTGAACGTATGCCGCACACGTTCTTCCTCGTGCCGGGCTACGGTGCGCAGGGCGGCACGGCCGCGGACGTGGCAGGCATGTTCGACAAGCAGGGCAGCGGCGCCATCGTCAACTCGTCGCGCGGCATCATCGGCGCATGGAAGAAGAGCGGCAAGTACTCCGAATCCATGACCGCCGACGAGGCGCTGGACCTTGTGGCGAGCAGCGCGCGCCAGGCGGCGCTCGACATGCGCGATAATCTGCGGGTTGCCGTATATAGGTAGGTAGATTGTCCGGCTGTGGGCTATACGTGAGTGTGGGCTGGAAACCGGAGCCGAGTGTGTTTAACTACCCCTCAGTCAACCTGCGGTTGACAGCTCCCCTGATAGGGGGAGCTTGATGTGCTGAATAGGAATGAAATGACAACTTTCACCCCCACCCATGATGTGGTTGCGGAGGCGACTGCGGCCGGATTCTTCCCGCCGCGCCACAACGTCGAAATCACGCAGGTTACGGAACTGACCGACCGCGTGATGCGACTGACATTCCGCGACCCGTTCATCGCCTCCCACGCCAAGCCCGCCCAGTTCGTCAACCTGTTCACGCACGACGACTTCATGCTCATGCCGCGTCCGTTCGGCGTCAGCGAAGTCGACGGCGACGAAGTCAGCGTGATCTTCGCCGTCGTGGGCCACGGCACCGAACAGTTGGCAGGACTGCAAGACGGCGACACCGTCGACGTGCTCGGCCCGCTCGGCCGCGGCTTCAACCTCAAGGAAGACGCCAACTACATTCTCGTCGGCGGCGGACTCGGCGTGCCCCCGCTAATCTACGCCGCGCAAAAGCTCGCCGAACACGACGCCTCCTTTGCCACCGCCGTATTCGGCTACCGCAACGACCACTTCGCTGAGGAATACGTCTCCCGGTACGCGGACTGGTCGTGGAGCATCGACGACGCCGAAGGCAACGTGGTCGACCTGCTCGACAAACTCGAACAAGGCGACGACCTGAAGGCCTACGATCGCAAGCCGATCATCTTGTCCTGCGGACCGCTGCCTATGATGAAGGCCGTGGCCGCCTGGGCCGCCGAACGCGGCATCCCCGCGCAGCTGAGCATGGAACAGCGCATGGGCTGCGGCTACGGCACCTGCGTGCTGTGCACCATCGACACCATGGACGGCCGCCTCAAGGTCTGCTCCGACGGACCCGTGTTCACCCGCGAACAGCTCGGATGGGGGGAGTGACGATGGCCACAAACAACCAGTCCGCGCAGGGCAGCGACAACCACATCAACCTGTACGAGCCCCACGTGTGGAAGCACCACACCAAGGTGGCCGGTCTGGAATGGAAGAATCCGGTCGGCACCGCCTCCGGCACCTTCCAGTACGCCGCTGTCCGCTGGTTCTACGACGTCAGCCAGCTCGGCGCCGTATGCACCAAGGGCGCCTCGCCCGTGCCGTGGGAGGGCAATCCTTCGCCGCGCACCGCCGAATCGCCGGCCGCGAACATCAACGCTGTGGGCCTGCAGAATCCCGGCATCGACCATTACTTGGCCGAGGACCTGCCCAAGCTCAAGGCCGCGGGCGCGTTCGTCATTTCCAATGTCGCCGGACATTGCGACGACGATTACGCGGCGGTCGTGGAAAAGCTCGCCGACTCCAACGCAGACATGCTGGAAATCAACGTCAGCTGCCCGAACATTTCCGCCGGCGGCATGAGCGTGGGCACCGACCCGGTGGCCCTCGCCAACCTCATGGACAGGCTGCGCCCGATGACCGACAAGCCGATGATCGTCAAACTCACGCCGAACGTCACCGACATCACCGTGCCGGCCCGTGCGGCCGTGGAACATGGCGCCGACGCGTTGAGCATGATCAACACGCTCAAAGGCATGCGCATTAACATTCGCACCGGCCAGCCGATCATCGCCAACGTCACCGGCGGCGTATCCGGCCCGGCCGTGCTGCCGGTCGGCCTGGCAGCCGTCTATCGGGTGCGCACCGCACTGCCGGAGATTCCGATCATCGGACTCGGCGGCATCGACAGTGGTGAGAAGGCGCTCGAATACCTGTACGCCGGCGCGAACGCCGTCGAAGTGGGTGCGGCCGCGCTCTTCGACCCGGTGGCCCCGCTGCGCGTCGCCCGCGAACTTGACGACCTGCTGGACAGCCGTCCCGAACTCGCTGCTAAACTGGCCGCAGGACAGACTTGGAGGTAAGGAACATCATGGCAGAAACACTCGCACATCGCTTCACTGAATTCCTGTTGGAATCCAACGCGCTGAAGTTCGGCGACTTCACGCTGAAGTCCGGCCGCAAGAGCCCGTACTTCATCAACGCCGGCGCCTTCGACGACGGCAAGAAGATCGCCGCGCTCGGCGCGTTCTACGCCGAAAAGATTAGCCAGGCCATCGTGCACAACACGATTCCCCGCAACATCGACACCGTGTTCGGCCCCGCCTACAAGGGCATTCCGCTGGCCGTGTCCACCGCGATCGCGCTGAACGCCGGCCACAACATGACCATTGGATACACCTTCGACCGCAAGGAGAAGAAGGACCACGGCGACGGCGGCTGGATGGTCGGCACCCCGCTGACCGACGGCATGAAGGTGCTGCTCGTGGACGACGTGATGACCGCCGGCACCGCCGTGCGCGAAGTCATCCCCAAACTCAAGGCCGAGGCGAACGTCGAGGTCGTGGGTCTCGTGCTCTCCGTGGACCGCATGGAGAAGACCAAGGACTCCGACCTGTCTGCCGTGAAGGCCGTGGAAGCCGAATTCGGCTTCCCGGTTCTCTCCATCGCCAACGTGCGCGAGATCTTCGACGCCGCCGCCAAGATGAAGAACCCCGACGGCACCCCGCTGCTCAGCCACGACATCCAGCAGCGCGCCGCCGCCTACCTTGAGGAATACGGCGCCTGATCGTCTTCAACCTAAAACCAAAAGCGGGCTTGCGAGCCCGCTTTTTTATTACGTTCCATGAACAGCAGTACCATATTAAGGCAGAAGCTTTGGCAAGGAGCGTGCTATGAACTGGTTAGTTGGTATAGGGCTGTTTGCGCTCGTGGGGATATGCAGTTACTTCGGCATCGAGCATCATCTGGACAGCAAAGCGAACAAGTTGTCGCAAGGTAATGAAGAAGACCGCCGAGATGCTGCCGAATTACGTGATATCGCCGCCAAAATCGATCACGGTAAGTATTACCCGATGCTGTAACGGGCAATCTGGGCCTAAATTGATGCTATCTCCGTTTCGAGGGGCTGATGTCGTGGTTTCCAGAGATCTACTTCCGTTTCGAGGGACTGATGCCCAAGTAGAAGCAGCATGAAAATGGCGGAATGACGTTGGGGTGATGCCGCTCATACTCGGGATATGACGGATGAACAGCCCCTTGAAACGGAGATAAATGTCTCCAGAAGGCCAAATCAGCCCCCTGAAGGCGAGATAGGGTTCTAAACTCTGGGACCGGCTCGCCTGTGATGAAAACCCGCTCGGCGTAGAATTACCGTAGGTTCGTTGCATTCGAACAAGGAAGGCCGCTATGGGGAACATCACCGACGATATTCGGCAACATTTCGACACTTTCGCCGCACTGCCGTTCACCGAGGCGGACAGTCTCGCCCTGTCCCAGCTGGCCTACGCGCGCATGCCGGATAACGTGCCGCGCTATCACGAGGATTCGGCGGACGCCAGTGGCATGATTCCCGCGGTCTCCATCCGCGACCTGCTACGCGCCGAATGCTATGACGACATGTTCGGCAAGGTGTGGTCGCCTTCGATGAATGTCGATCTGTTACGTGCGATGAGCGAGAGCCCACGTTGGAGGAACCTACGCGTGGGCGCATACGTGGACGAATTCGATGCCGAAACCACCAAGCAATTCTCGGCCTGCGTGTTCGAACTGGGTAACGGCACGCTCTATGTGGCTTTTCGCGGTACCGACAGCTCAATCGTCGGGTGGAAAGAGGACTTCATGATGGCGTTCCGCCGCGCGGTCGCCTCGCAGGAGGCCGCCGCGCGTTATCTGACCGAGCTGGCTGGCCATTGGGCCGGGCCGATTATGGTCGGCGGCCATTCCAAAGGCGGCAATCTGGCGGTGTATGCGGCGGCCAATGTGCCTAGCGAGATTCAGGAACGTATCACGGTCGTATATTCGCACGATGGGCCTGGATTCGATGAGGTGTTCTTCGATGAAGACGGGTACGTACGCATTGCGTCGAAGATCCATAAATCGGTACCGGGCTTGTCGATCATCGGCATGCTGTTTGAGACTCGTGAGCATGTGGAAGACGGCTATACGGTGGTCAGCAGCGACGGTGCCAGCATCATGCAGCATTTCGCATTGCACTGGCAAGTCGATCATGGCCAATTCGTACAGGCTGATGGACTGACAAGTAGCGCGCGATACCTGGCACGCACGATCAACGGATGGATGGCAAAATACGACGACGAGCATCGCCGCAAGTTCATCGAAAACCTGTTTGCCATCTTCGAGGCTGGCGGATACGACACATTCGGCGACCTCACTTCGCATTTGACACAGTCACTGCCGATTATGCTCGCCGCGGCCCGCAACATTGATGTCGAAGATCGCGACGTGATGATTGAAGTGCTCAAAGGCTTCGCCGCGACAGCCGCCACATCGGTAATCTCGGCCAAGTAGTCGGAGGCCATCAAACTGGTTGTGCCAGTCAGTCTCAATAGCGCAAGAGCCGGCCCCTGAGATACTCAGGGGCCGGCTCTTACTTCCATTTCCCCAGCGGGGTTGGCTTAATCACAGTATATCTCACTGCTGACCATGCCTGTTTCACTTACTCCTAATCAATGAGCTTGTAGCCGTGATCGGCGACTACGGACTTGAGCTTGGTGAGGTAGGTTTCGGCGGCCTTGGAGAGCTTGGAACGCTCGTTCGTGATCCAGCCGACCAACATCGTTTCGTCGGTGTCGAGCGGCACGGTGACGATCTTCTCGTTGTTGAGGTCGCCGTTGTCGATGCCGGTGCACACCGTGTAGCCGTTGAGGCCGATGATGAAGTTCAGGATCGTGGCGCGGTCGGTCACGTTGATCTGCTTGGGGGAGTACTCCGGCCAGACCGCTTCCTCATAGAAGTAGAACGAGCCTTCCTCGCCCTGCTCGTACTGGATGAACGGGTAAGGTTTCAGGTCCTCCATGGTGATGACCTTCTTGGCGGCCAGCGGGTTGTTGCGCGAGATGAACACGTGCAGCGGCGCGCGGAAGAGCGGGTGGAATTCGAGGTGCTTCTCGCGCAGGAGTTTGCCGATCACGTCCTTGTTGAAATCGGACAGGTAGATGATGCCGATTTCGGACTGCATGTTGGCGACTTGGTTGATGATGTCGCGCGTGCGGGTCTCGCGGATGGTGAACTCGTATTCGTCGGACTTGATGGAGCTGATCATCTCCACGAACGCCTCGACGGCGAACATGTAGTGCTGGGTGGAGACCTGGCACAGCTGCTTGCGCGGTTTGGCGTGCTTGTAGCGCTCTTCGAGCAGATCGGCCTGGTCGAGCACCTGACGGGCGTAGGTCAGGAATTCCGCGCCGTCCACGGTCAGGGCGATGCCCTGCGAGGAGCGGGTGAAGATCTCGATGCCCAGCTCGTTCTCCAATTCCTTGACCGATGAGCTCAGGGCCGGCTGGGAGACGTACAGGGCATGGGAGGCCTCGTTCATCGAGCCGCACTCGACGATTTTGACGATGTATTTCAGCTGCAGCAGTGTCATAAAGTCTATTTATATCGCTAGGGATGGTCGCCACACGGGTTTATAACCTCATCAATCCACTGTGGCGACACAATATGAGACGCCTCGCATATCGCGGACGCTGTGTAACGGGATATGCGCCACATTGGTAACCTAATGGCATCGACACGAGCGGGAAGGGCCAAGCGTGAGGGTTGCCAAAGTGCTGATGCAACACATCGGCGAATTCAAACGGGATGCGATCATCACCCCGCTGCTGGTGGCCATGTGCATGGTGTTCGTGGTCTCGGGGCGCATGGCGCCGATTTATCTGGGCGCCAACCTCATCGTTGCGGGCGACCTGAACGCCGGCGATCTGACCAGTCTGCTCATGTACTGCATAAACATTCTGATGAGTCTGGTGATGCTGTCCATGACGATCGTGATGATCACGATGTCGTCGGCCTCCGCGCCGCGTCGTCGAAGTGTTCACCGAACAGTGTGACATGCCGGCCGCCAAACGCCGGTCACCGTCGTCAAGGATGGGTCCATAGGCTTCAACGACGTCGACTTCAGCTATCCGGAAGTCAAGCCGTCCGAAAACGCGACCCGACCGCCCGCAAGCGCGGCGCTGAGCCGGGGCCAGCGCCAGCTGCTCGCCATCGCACGGGCGGTACTACACGCTGTATACCGGGCTGAAGGGCGCGGACTCGGCGGAATAAGCCGGTTGCTGTATTCGGCGCGGCATTGGGTTGGATCGTCGTCAATAATCGGCTCGCCGTCCGATGCCGCGATGCAACGTCTGGCGACTTACAGGCGTACGCCGAGTTCGGCGAGCGATTCGCGCGCCTGCGACGCGTTCTCGAAGAGGATGCTGTGGATGCCGACCTCGTTGGCGCCGACGATGTTCTTGGCGGTGTCGTCGAAGAACACGCAGCGCTCGGCCGTGAGACCGAAGCGGGTCAGGACCAGCTCGTAGATGTCGGCGTTCGGCTTGTGCATCTTCTCCACGCCGGAGACCACGGTGCCCTGCAGCAGCTGTTCGAGGCGCGGGTACTTCTCGAAGGCCAGGTGGAAGGTCTCATGCGACCAGTTGGTCAGACCCCATACGCCGTAGCCGTGGGCCTTCAAATCTGCCAGCAGTTCGACCATGCCCGGCAGCGTGCGGGGCAGCGCGTCCGCGTAGTGGCCGATGTAGAACTTGAAGATGTCGGCGAGTTCCTGGCCTTGTTCGCGTACCACATCCGGGTAGATGTCCGCGAAATCCTCGCCGGCGTCCATGCGGTCCTCGTAGTGGAAGAAGCCGCAGGGGTCGTCGTCGGCGCAGATGCGTTCCACGATTTCATCGGGGAATCGGCCTTCCAGGCATGCGCGGGTGTTCCAGTCCAGCAGCACGCCGCAGAAGTCGAAAATCACGTCGGTGATGGGGGAGTTGGCCATGATGGTTCCTTGTGTGTTTGGGTCGTTGGGTGAGGTCTGCGATTTAGTGTACGGAGTTTGTGTATAGGTCGGGGGTATGTGGAGTTTGAGGCTTATGTTTCTCTCCCTCCGTCTTGGTTTTGCCGAGACATCTCCCTCGTCAGAGGGAGGTCAACAAGGTTATGAGATGACGTCGGCGATGGCTTCGGGGATGGCGTGGGCCACGTCGCCGGCCACGATCGGGTGGCCGAGCGTCATGAAGCGCTGGCGATGCTCGCGGCCGATCAGTTCCGGCTCCTGCCAGCCCTGCTGCTCGGATTCGGAGGCGATCGCCGCCGCCAGGCCATGCAGGTATGCGGCCGAGGCCACGGTCTCGGCCGTGGTGGCCACGTCATCCTGCTGGGCGAGCAGGGCGCCGGTCAGACCGGCCAGCACGTCGCCCGCGCCGGCGGTGCCCAGCCAGGCCGGCGCGCTGCCCGACGCATAGACGTGGTCCTCATCCACCACGATGGTCACCGCGCCCTTCAGCAATACGGTGGCGCCGGTGAGCTCGTGGGCGCGCTTCGCGCTGGCCAACGGGTTCAACCGCACGTCGTCGGCGGTGTACGGCTCGTGCGAATCGGCGTGCTCCGCGGTGCTGGCGGCGGTTTCGAACCGGTTGAGCAGTTTCGCCATCTCGCCGGCATGTGGCGTGATCACCACCTGGCCGGGCACACGCTCCGGCAGCAGGTCAAGTGCGCCGGCATCCACCACGATTGGCGGCATATCGTAGGCGTCCTTGTTCTCATCCTCGCTGCCGAGCGTGTAATGCTTGAGCAATGCGGCGATGGTGTCCCGCTGCATATCGCCGTCGGCGTCCTCGACGCTAGCCTCGGGCACGCCGGACCCCACGACCCAGGACTGCACATGTCCCTTGCCGATCACGGCTTCCGGCAGTGCGGTGAGCACCATGTTCTGCGCGCGCTCCGGGCCCAGATACCGGACCATGCCGGTGTTCGCGCGGGCGGCGGCGCTGGTGGTGAGCACGGCGGCACCGGGGTAGCGCTGCGAGCCGGTCACCAGACCAACCACGCCCCGGGAGTATTTGGAATCCTCGAACCGGGGGAGACGGACCGCGTCGGACACGAACGAATTATCCACCACCTCGACGTCCGGATCCTTGTCGTCGATATCGAATCCGAAATCGAACAACTCGATACGGCCGCAGGCGAACGTGGCGGGCGGCAGCACCGCGCACGGCTTCATCGCGCCGAACGTGACCGTGACCGTGGCCGGAATGTACGGGCCGGGCAGAGAACCATCGTTTACACCGACGCCGGATGGCGTATCCACAGCAAGTACCAGCGGAAAATCGCCTGACGACTCACGGTTCGGCAAGGCGGGATCATCGGGGGCCTCGCCGTCGAGACCAAGGGCGGAGGCGAGTGCGGCGGGAATGCCGCGTAGCGAGCCTTGGATGCCGATGCCGGTCATCGCGTCGATGATCAGATGCGATTTCCTGGCCACGGCGATGGCGGTCTGCAGTCGCTCGCCGGCCTCACCGGCGGAAAACCCGGACGCGCAACCGGGAATATCAGCCGCGGGATCAAGCACCAGCACCTTGCCTCCGGCGCGCACGAACGAGGCGAATCCGGCCTCATGCAACGACCGGCCCACGGCGATGGCGGTGACGTTCGCGCCCTCCTGGGCCAGCGCGGCGGCCGCGAACAGACCATCGCCACCATTGTCTCCGGCCCCGGCCAGCAGCACGATCGACGTGTCCTCCAGCGCCAGATCCTCGTCGTCCAGCATACCGGCCGCCATGTGGGCCGCGGCCTGGGCGGCCATGCGCATCAGCGGCACGCCTTTGTCCAGCAGGGGTCGCTCCATGGCCCGGACCGTATCGGAGTCATAGGCGCTGTGCAGCAGCAGTTCGCGACGATCGGCGTCTTCGGTGTATTCCATGGCAACCCCTTTCCTGTGTTTGTTACTTGCGGTCCGTGTTTACAGGCCGTACACCTCGTGGGCGAACTTTTCGAGCACGGGGATCGAGCGCTTGACCTTCTCCGTATCGATGCAGTAGGCCATGCGGAAGTATCCGGGCACGCCGAAGCTGTCGGATGGCACGAGGATCAGGTCGTATTCCTTGGCCTTCATACAGAACGCCACGGCGTCGTCCTCCAACGCCTTGGGGAAGATGTAGAACGTGCCGCCAGGGCGCACCACGTCGAAGCCGATGCCGGTCAGCGCATCGTAGAGCAGGTTCATGTTCGTCTCGTAGACGTTGAGATCGGCGGTTTGGTCGATGACCTTGGCCACGCCCAGCTGAATCGAGCTCGGCGGGCAGTTGTGGCCGGTGCCGCGCGAGATCTGGCCCATCATGGGCACGAGCAGGTCGGCGTCGGTGGCTGTGGGGTTCACCGCGACATAGCCGATGCGTTCGCCCGGCAGGCTCAGCGACTTCGACCACGAGTAGCAGGTCAGCGAGTTCGCGTAGAAGCTGGCCGGGTAGGGCTGGGTGGCACCGTCGAACACGATTTCGCGGTACGGTTCGTCGCTGATCAGGAAGATATCGTGGCCGTATTCGGCCTGCTTGGCGGTCAGGATCGCAGCCAGACGCTTGAGCGTGTCCGCCGAATACACCGCGCCGGACGGGTTGTTCGGGGTGTTGATAAGCACGACCTGCACGTTCGGGTTAAGCGCAGCCTCGAATGCGTCGAAGTTGATTTGGAAGTTCTCGGTGTCGGCCGGCACGATGGTCAGCTTGGCGCCGGTGCCCTTGACGTACGGCTGGTATTCGGGGAAGTAGGGGGCGAAGGTGATGATCTCGTCGCCCGGCTTGGTCACCGCACGCATCGCGTGGGACAGCGCGCCCGCCGCGCCCGTGGTCGGGAAGATATGGTTGCCGGTGTATGCCATGCCGAAACGTTCGTTGAGGTTTTCGGCGATCGCGTCCTTGACGGACGGGATGCCGAGCGAGGGGGAGTAGCCGTGGATGGCCACCGGATCGCCGTTTTCGTAGAGGTCGACCATGGCGTCGGTGAAGGATTTCGGAGCCGGCACCGAGGGATTGCCAAGGCTGTAATCGAACACGTTCTGGTAGCCGATTTCGGCACCGCGGCTCGTGGCGTACTCGCTCAGTTCGCGAATCACGGACTTGCCGCCAAGCATGGCCTTGTATTCCTCATTGATCATGGCTGTTCTCCTCGCATGGTTTACTGGTATGCACCACGCTACTACTATCGCGGCCGGTTTGCGCATTTGCCGCGCCGTGCCTGAGCCGGCTGTTCTATTTGTTCTATTAGTGGAGTTTGAACCGGCATATACCCTTGCAATAAAGCCATTTGTAGGGTCTGAGGTTTTCCGAGGTCACTTTCCGAGGCTGCTTGTCTCATAGATTTTCGGCCTCTTGATATTTGCGGTTGATGGCTGTTGAGGCATCATGGGGTCTTTTCGACTGTCCGTCGTCGTCATGCCGTCATGATGCCTACAGAAAGTTGAGTCGCGTATTTCGGAAGCAGGGGGGGGTGACCGACACCCGCTATGGGCAGCAGGCGGCCGCGCGCATCCCAATATCTGTGGGACGGCAGACAAGTCAATCGTTTGCCGTCCGTGCCGTCCCTCAAGAACGCGGGATGGCAGACAAGTCAACCGTTTAACGTCCGTAGCGTCCCACACCGGCGACTGTCGAAACCGCGGAATAACGCCGATTCCCGCTGCAGCTCCATGATTAGCCACAACCGTTCATTGCGAGCGCTGTGGGACGGCGGGGAGAAAACGGCCGAATCCGCGTGCCGTCCCACACCTCGTACAATCCGCGTTTTGGGAAAGCACCACCGTAAGGCTGACGCGCATCCGCATCCACAGCAGGAGCTTTACCGGCCGTAATCCCGCACTCGATTATTTTTCTGACAGGGAATCGAACCCGAAACACTAACCTATGCCCGCCCCACCGCAAACAGCGAATAACCAAAAAAATGCATGATCTATCCTTGGTGCCGAATAATGAGAGCCTGACTGTAGTGGCTACGGGTAGCTATATCGGAGAAGGATTCGACCAGAAGCGTTTTGACACACTTCTGCTTGCCGCTCCGGTCTCGTTTGAGGGTACTCTCTCGCAATATGTGGGGCGACTTCATCGCGAGAATGATGGCAAGACCGAGGTTCGTGTCTATGATTACATCGACGTGACGGTGCCGTTATCTGCTGTCATGTATCGAAAACGGCTGAAGGCATACGCAAATCAAGGATATTCGGTAAATCCTGACCATGCTGAGAAGATGGACATGCTCAGTGCAAAGGCGGAAGCGTTGCGCGCTCGCATGACGGCTGCGACGCAGGGCGAAGATGCTGCGGATGCGTTGCTCGACACACGGTCTGACGGATTATTCGAAGGCAGCATCGTTACGGCCACGAATTATGCAGAGATACTTCGCAAGGATATTGCCGGTTGCGCACGTTCCCTGATTATCTCGGCTGAATATGTGTCGCAACAGGGACTCAGCGCAATTGACGATGAATTGCTCCGACTGGCCGACAGGAAAGCGCTCATCGAAGTTTATGTTCGTTTGCCGGCGACTGCTGCGGCGGCAACCAGAACACGAATAGAGCGGAATATCAATCGGCTGCGCGCTATTGGGTGCATTGTCCGGACCGCCGAATCGTGTTCCGATTTCGCCATAATCGATGACGGGTTGATTTGGTTTGGAGGCATCCCTTTGCTTGGCAAACCAAGGAGTGACGACTGTGCGCTTCGATTCAAGGATACGAAAATCGGCGAAAATCTCGCAGATGGACTGAAACGACGATTGTCTTGATTCAATATTCAATCAAGATAATCGCGCAGCACGAGGGCGTGATTGATATGTGGGTCTTTGGCGGCGTAGAGCAGGGTCACGTCGGGATGTTGCGCGCAGATGCGGCGCAGACTGTCCACTGTGGCATTGGCATCGAGCTCGGCGATGTAACGCGTGCGGAATTCGGCGAATCTTGTGGGATCGTGGCCGAACCATTTGCGCAGGAGGGGAGAGGGAGTGACGTCCTTCATCCACAGGTCCAGCGTCGCACGTTCCTTCGTCATGCCGCGCGGCCACAGGCGATCCACCAGCACCCGATACCCGTCCGACGCAGTCGGTTCTTCATATATGCGTTTGATTGCAATCCCCATACGACACATGATTGGCGTGCGCTTGCCGGAAGTCAAGGGGAGACACGATCCATCTACCCATTCGATTTCCGGGTGTTCTGCCTAAGGCCTTGTGCTATGACAGCTAGCGATTCAGCAGCTTTTTGGTGATATCGTCCAACCGAACCGCCGTGCCCCTGTTGAAGGTGTTCATAGTGAGATCGACGGGTTTGGTCTTGATGAACGCCGACAGCGCCGCGTGCGGCGGGTTGTCGATCAGATGGGCGATGGGAACGATCGCTTCCTCGACGCTGACGCCCACAATGGCGTAAATGGCACGCACCAGCAGCTTCATCAGTGGCGAATCGCAACTGTTCAATGCCCCATTGCTGCGCACGGCCCAAGGGTTGAACAACACATAGTGGATGCGGCCTCCGGTCTGCTGTTGGTTTTCCGCGAAGGGCACTCCCAGCAGGTCGTTCAGACGACTCGTACAGATAGTCGCGCAATGCAAGAACGTGATTGATGCACACCCTTCATTGACGGTCTCTCAATTGATCTCCTGTGATTCGTGCCGTATGAGGAAGTTCTCGACTAGTGCGATCATCGTGTCCTTCTCTGCAGGTGCGGACAGTGCAATCATCAGCGTCATCGCCGCCAAGGCGTTGCTCTCCACAAGCAGGGAGTCATCGTCGCCCAGTATACCGTTGCCGTTCAGGAAATACACGAACAGTGCGGCGGCACAACGTTTATTGCTGTCGGAGAACGGGTGATCCTTGACAACTTGATACAGCAGGTTAGCGGCTTTCTCCTGGGGGGAACGGTACAGTTCTTCGCCTTCGAACGTCTGGTAGAGTCCTGCGACGATTCCTTGGGACGAACCGTTGCGTTCCCTCCCGAACAGATCGGATTGCGTGTAGAACGGCATCGACCGGATGAACAGCATCGCGTCCTCATAGGTCAAGACCCACTGGGACTCGTCGCCCTTGGGTATAGGGACATTGCCTGTGCCATAGTCGTTAAGCAGCACAAGACTCGGCAAATATCGTTCCAGGATCTCGGCGGTGCCAGCAATCTCCGGTTCGGTGGACCTCGATAGCACCTTGACGACGGCGTGAAGTGCGTCAAGCTGCTTGCGATTGATGATATATAACCATCAACGAGATGCTGCTTCAGAACTGAGTTGGCCCATCGCCGGAAATAGATGCCTTCCTTGGATTTGACGCGGTATCCGACCGACAGGATCATATCCAAGTTGTAATGCTCGACTTGGTATGTCTTACCGTCAGATGCAGTTGTCGCAAATTCTGCGACAACTGAAAATCCATTGAGCTCTTCCCTCAATGCATTGCCGATATGCATTGCCGATTGTTTTGATATCGCGGCCAAACAGCAATGCCAATTGCTGTCTGTTAAGCCACACCGTGTCCTCGTCTACCTTCACATCGAGGTGCACGGTGTGGTCCGCGCTCTCGTACTGCCGGTCGAGAACCGGGTGGCAGCATCAGCATGTTCTGTACGACGAAATCGCCAGCGAGGAAATCCAGCACACTCACCGAACCGGTCTTTCCGCTGACTTTCATGAAATCGGAGTTGAACAGGTTCACGGCCGGCAGAATCAGTATGAATGACGGCGGCCGGATCCAAAGCCGCGACCGCCGCACGTTTCGCGACACCGAGCGGCCGGCCAAGCTCGATAACCGTGATCCGCTTCTGTTCGCCGGCGAATTCGTCCGCAAGCCGGCCGCCTTTGATGAACAGGAATTGCCCGCACAACTCCTGCAATTCGTTGAGCTGATGGCTGGAGATGAGCATGGCGATGCTGCGGTCGCGATACCGCCAAAGCCCCACAAGTTCAAGCACCGGGCGGATTGGGAGGTGCGGGCGGCGGGTCGGACGATCACAGTGTGACCCGAATACGTTCATGAATCATCGAATCACACGGCGAGGCGAAATCGGGGATGGCGCGGCATCTGACGGAAACGGGATATGAGACGGGCCGACGGGCCGGGCGGCGAACAGGGCGAATCGTCGCCATCGTGCTGATCATGGCGTTGACGGTGGGCGGCGCGTTGGTGGTACGCTATCTGGGCGGCGTGCTGCAGTCGCAGTTATCGGCGAGTGTGTCACGGCTGACCGCGGGGCGTGCACCGTATGTGATTCACAACATGGCGCAAACAGCAGCGGGAAAACGACTACTTCGCCTTCAAGAAGCACGTGACGGTCACCGGGCACTACCGTCTCGACGCTTCGAAAGTGCCGCAGAACGTGCTCAAGGCTTGGCGGTGACGGTCGGGGCGGCGTCGGCATTGCCGGCTTTGGCTCCGGCTGCATCAGCTGAATCGGTGCCGGCCGCACTGGCGTTAGCACTATCGTCAGCGCTGACACCGCCGGCTTTGGCCTTGGCATCAGCCGCGCTCCCGCCATCGATCACCAGTCGCAGATAGTCGCGGTCGGCGGACTTGCGTTGCGGCACGAAACGACTGATGATGGAGTCCTTCTTGCCGCGGTTCTTCACATACAGGAAGCCGAACACGGAGAACACGACCGCGCCGATGAAGTTGACGATGAGATCCTCCATCGTGTCGATCAGACCGATGTCGAGATACCCGCCAAGACCTAGGTCGTGGCCGTTGACCGCGGTCTGCGTGATGTCATTGAGGTGGATCACGTGATTGGTGTGCGTGGGGTCGAGCATCACCGAGCTGATGGAGTGCACGATGGCGTCCTTCTGCATGTCGACCCCGAACATCTGGTCCATGCCGAATTCGAAGAACTCCCAGATCACGCCGATGGTCATGGAGAAGCAGAAGGAGACGATTGCCAGATACAGGGGCGAAAGCTCGAACTTCACCCGACTGGACCGGTTGAGCAGGTCGACCAGCGAGAAGCCGATCGCCGCGGCGAGGAAGCCGTTCATGGTATGCAGCACCGTGTCCCAGAACGGGAAGATCTCATAGAACGAACTGATCTCGCCAAGAATCTCGGACGAGAACACGAACACGAGCACGATGACCTCAAGCACCGAAGGCAGCTCGATGCGGAACCGCACTTGGATGAACGCCGGCGCCAGCAGCAGCATCAGCGTCAGGATGCACAGGAACACGTTCTCATAGTTCCCGTTGAAGAACTGGAGAACGGCCATGGCGAGCACCAGCATGCGCAGCACCACATAGACCGCGAACGAGCTTTTATGCTCGCGGATCTCCATGCGCATGGCCTGGCCCATGGTTTTCCAGCGTGCATGCAGCGACGGCTTGCGCGGCTTGCCTTGCTGTGGCTGACCGGACTGGTCGTTCTGCAGGTTGGCGTATGTTGCCGTTTGCTTCCGCGATTGTTTCTCGATCATCCTCGCCTCTTTCTCGCACTGTTCTCGCGCCAGTATATCCGATTTACAAGAAAAAGCATTCATCTGGGGATTTTGAGTCAATTCTGTAATGCATTGCAGCCATGCTTTTCGTTTACTAGATGGATTCGTTCGTCCGCATGAATCGAATTTGACCCTTAAGAGCATATGATGCATAAATACATGGAAAGGAGAAGTTGATGACTCCGATTGAACTCTCGACCCGTCGTCGAGTTACAGGTCTGACCTCGGACGAGTTCGCTAGGCTGTTCGTTTCACTGCAGCGCGAGGTGGACGGCGAGGCCGCGCAATGGAGCGCTACGGATGTCGAATCCTGGGAGCTGGTTGGCCCGCCGGTGACTGCCGAGCAGCATCTCATCGACACGTTTGCCGCGGCCAATGAATTCGTATCCACGCTGGCCGATCGGCTTTACCACACGATTATGCCGGTTACGGAGGATTCGGTCATCACCGCATACTCCGATGACATCACGTTCTGGGGTTCCCATCCGGATTTCGGCGGTGTGCCGCACGCGCTCTGGAACATCGCCGCATTGCAGGCGGCGGAATGGGCTCGCAAGGAGACTGGCATCACTTGCGAACTGGATGTACGCAAGCCGTTGGTGTGAACTTTGGAATTCGAAATCGCCGCGAGAAGCGAATGTCGTTTTTGAACATTTGCTTGTGCTGCCGATTATTGAAGTGACTCATTGAGATAGTCGCGCAGTACCAAGGCATGATTGACTTGCGGGTCTTTGGCCGCATACAGCAGCGTCACGTCGGGATGCTCCGCGCAGATACAGCGCAGGTCTTCGACGGCGGTATTGGCGTCAAGTTCGGCAACGTACCGGGCTTGGAATTCCGCGAATTTCGCGGGGTCATGGCCGAACCATTTGCGTAGCGAAGGAGAAGGGGAGACGGCCTTCAGCCACAGGTCCAGGGCCGCGCGCTCCTTTGTCATGCCGCGCGGCCACAGGCGGTCCACCAGCACGCGGAACCCGTCCGATGCCGCCGGCTCCTCATATATGCGTTTGATTACAATCCCCATATATTCCATGATTGGCGCGTGCTCATAAAAAGTCAAGAGGCGGCGCACGGCAAGGGGCGATCCGTTGCTGCGGGAATGTGGAGAACCATTGAGATTGCAGTCTGCATGAGCCGTTGAAATTCATTTGACGGTTGCCGAGTTGACGGATTCCATTCACTCACGCTATGTATAATTATTCGTGAGCTGGATATTTGCGCGAGAACGTCGCAAGTAAGGCTCACCACAACTCAAGAATAATCGAACAGTATTGTCAGCAATTTCAGTAGTTCCATGCATACATGTACTAAGGAGCAACCATGAGTTTGATCGATGATGCGAAGGATCTTGCCAAACAGGCCGGCAGCAAAGTTGCCGATACGGCCCGCGATATCAAAGACAAGGCTACCGACAAGGCCTCTGACCTGGTGGACAAGGCCGGGGATGCGCTCGACGAGGCCAAAGCCAAGGCGGATGTCGCCAAAGCCGAGGCCGCCAAGAAGGCCACCGAGGTCAAGAACGACGCCAAGGAGGCTCTCCGCGAGAATGCGGAGAACTGATTCGTGGGTTTGATCCCGCAATGAGTGCGAGGGGCGGTGACGCTCGGTTATCATCATCCGAACGTCACCGCCCCTCGCGGTCTATTATCTGTTTGCCGGCCTTCTATTGACCTATGCATGGGGATGGACGGCATTCCAATCAAATATGGCTTTTTATTGTGTTGTATCTATTGTTCGGATATGCGCAATCCGCAAGGCAAAGAACCGGAGCTGGAACCCGGAACAAAATGCAATCGTTCAATCAGTGTTGATTGGCCCACGGCATGGATAGATCGTCTTCGCTGTCAGACGCTTTTCCGCGTTTCCGCCACCATTGTTGCAGGAAGTAAATGCCGTAACAGACCGCGATGAACACGAGCTCGGCCACGAGCGCGAACCGCTGCTCGGCATCGAAAACCACCAGCACGAACGATGCGGTGCACAGGATGAACGCCGCCCAGGACACATACGGGTAGCCGGGCGTACGGTATTTGAGCTCGTCCACGCCATGGCCGGCCGCCAGCCAACGGCGGCGGAACACGATCTGGCAGTAGGCGATGGCGATCCATACCACCACGGCGGACAGGCCGGAAAGGGCCACCAGCACCAGATAGACGGTCGAGGCGGCCACCACGGACGAGAGCAGCGCCAGAAGGCCTCCCGCCATCGCGGCGCACAATGCGAGCATCGGCACGCCTCGGCGGTTCGTCTTGGCGAACCAGCGCGGAATCATGCCCTCGTTGCCCATCGACCATACCATGCGCGTGGAGGCGTACAAGCCTGAATTCGAGGCGGAGAGCACGGCCGTGAGCACCACGAAGTTCATGATGTCTCCCGCATAGGGGATGCCTATGCCGTTGAACACGAGCACGAACGGGCTTTCGCCCACGCCGGCCTTGCGCCACGGAATCAGCGCGCACATCACGGTGATTGAGCCGATGAAGAAGAGCACCAGACGCCACAGGGTGGTGTGGATGGCTTTCGGCACGGCGGTTTGCGGGTCCCTCGTCTCACCGGCGGTCACGCCGATGAGTTCGGTGCCGGAGAATGCGAAGTTGACGGTCAGAATCGTGGCGAACACCGGCATGAAGCCGTTGGGGAAGACGCCGTCCTTGATGAGATTGCCGAACATCGGGGCATGTTGGTAGCCGGCGACCGGGATGACGCCGAAGATGGCGAGCGATCCGATGACGATGAACGCGCAGATAGCGAACACCTTGATCGAGGCGAACCAGAATTCCGCTTCGGCGAAGAATCGGACGGACAGGGCATTCAAGGTAAAGATGAGGATGATGCACACCGCGCTCCATACCCATGTGGGACTGTCCGGAAACCATCGTTGCATGAGCAGACCGGCGGCGGTGAATTCGGAGCCGAGAGCCACCGTCCAAGTGAGCCAATATTGGATCGCGATCACGAAACCGGTGCCGGGGCCGATGAACTTCTCGGCATACACATGGAAGGAACCGGTCACCGGCATGGCCACGGACAGTTCGCCGAGCGTGAGCATGACCAGGTAGACGATCAGCGCGCCGATGCCATACGCCAGAATGGTGCCGATGGGGCCCGCCTGCTGGATGGTGTATCCGGAGCTCAGGAACAGGCCGGTGCCGATCACGCCGCCCAACGAGATCATCTGCAGGTGGCGCGACTCCATGCCGCGCTTCAGGTTCGTGTGCAGAGCGTGTTTATTGTGCTGGCTAGTCGGCTCAGTTGACTGCTCGCCTAATGCGCTCGATTCGTCTGCCTGTTTTGGCTTATGCTGCGGGGCATCCATCCTAATCCGCGTTTCCTGTTGCGAGGACGGCGACTGCTTTGCCATGTCGGTATCAGGCTGACTCATGCTTCTCTCTTTGCCATGCGTGCGTTCCGTGGACGTCATCGTGACGGCCCGAAATAGTATACCCGCACCGGGGATATAATTGCGCCGGGCGATGCATTGAGCCAAATTCAGTTTCGAGGGGCTGATTTCGTGCTTGTCGGAGGTCTACTCCCGTTTCAAGGGGCTGATCAACTGCCAGATCGCGGATAGAAATGGCATTACTCCAACGTCATTCCGTTGTTTTTGACCAGTAGCTACTTTGGCATCAGCCCCTCGAAATGGAAATCGATGTTCCGCAAAGCCAGAATCAGCCCCTCGAAACGGAGATGGGCACTTTGCAGCGTCTACTTCACCTTCTGAATGCGCAGCACGAACACGGCGGCGCACACGGCCATGATGATGGAGATGGCGAATGCAGGCGTAAAGCTCCGGTCGCGGTCTTTACCGGCGAGGTGATGGTGGGGCCCACCGCCTGGCCGAGCGTGGTGGCTAGGTTGAGGATGCCGAGGTCCTTACCGGCCTCTTCCTTGTTCGGCAGCACGTCGACGTTGAGCGCTTGGTCGATGGCTGAGTACACGCCGTAGCCGAAGCCGGCGATGCCTGCATACAGGTACATGCCCGTGACGCTCGGCATGATCCACGGCATCGCGGTGCCAATCGCGAACAGCAGCGAGGCGATGATGACTGGTACCTTGCGCGTGTGCATCTTGTCGGAGATCGGGCCGGAGATCAGCGAAGCGGTCAGGGAAACGACCATGGTGATGATGGACATGGTGGCGATGGTGCCGGCAGCCTCGGTCTTGGTCTGGTGCACGTAATCCTCGACGATGTAGAGTTGTACACGGAGATCATCTGGTAGCTGAGCAACATGCACACTCGGCAACCGAACGCTTTGTAGAAGTCACGCGAGGTGGAGAACTTCGGGAAGTGGAAGGAGACAGCGAGATCCTTGAGCGTCATCTTGGTGCGTTCCATGTCCTTTGAGGATTCCTCGCGAGGTCAGATGGCAAGCGCTACGAATCCGGAAGCCAGCATGATCACGGCGCCGATGATGAAGCCGGCTTGCGCATTGTTGATCATGCGAGAGCCGATCATGGTGCCGATGGGCTGGCCGGTGACCATGCCGCCGCCATAGAAAGAGGAGACGGTGCCTCACGATTCGCCGCACCCATCAGCCGCAGTCGTGCCGGCCTACAGATACATGACCATACGCAGATTGCAGCCAGCTGGTGCAAGGCAGGAATGTGAAGTCATTGTGCGCTTGCTTCGCGAAGCCGCGCAATGCCGGATTCAAAGCAGCTGCTCATCATTGCTATGGATGCGGGACTGAATGGTCACTTCTCTTGGAACGCCGGTCTCACTGGGAGCTAGCTCGTCACCGTCGTTGTTCCAGAAGCGCAATGCGCCTTGTCGGGTCTCATCGTTGACGGATAGCAAGAGATCTCCCTCAAATAGTGTGCGTGCTGTGCGATGCTCCGAACGAGCATCTTGATGTTCTGCACGAAGCATGAGGTTCCTGCCCCAACGATCCGGCATGCAGTCTTGAAAGATGCGATGCATCGCATTATGCTCGGCCGGGAACGTTCCGGGGGAGAGGGGCATCTCTGGACAGAGGGATACTGCGTTTGAAGAGCGCATATAGGCCGTATCGTATGTGAAATGTGCCGATTCGATGCCGCGCCTGATACTGGTGAATAATTTCCCGACGGTGACGTCTGTGCCGTTGAACTGCAGGGTGACGATTGCTTCCATGATGTGTTGCGCCTCCTGCTGTACTATCGAATACGTTTCGGAGTGTCTTCGTCGGCGCGTAATTTGCCGATATCTGTGTTAAGAGGGTCCGTCGCTTGCTGTACGCCGTCCAGCAGTCCAGCAGACGAGCAATGCGGAGGAAGTTCTCAAAGCTGCCATTACCCGTACGCAGCATTTTGGTGACCGTTGGCATGGATAATCCAGCCCGCTCGGCCAGCAAGGCTGCGGGAATGCGCTGTTGTCTGCGCGCCAAATCGAGGTTGGCGGATATCTGACGCATCGCCCGACTGACCGGGATTGGTGTGCGTGTCGGCATATTGGCACCTCCTATCCCAAATTTAAACATAAATTTGTATGGACTAGCCTTATGCGGAGGTTACGCCAATATACGACAAGAACGAACCAACGTCAGCCCGGGATCTTTTCGACGATGGTGTTCAAGGTGTCGAAAGTCTCATCGATTTGGTCCACTACCTGCTTGCCCTGGTTGACCATTTCGGTGATCTGTTCCGTGCGGGGTTGCGGCAGCGCATAAATCGACGTCTTGACGCGCTTCAAGACCGCACCGGCGTCGGACAGGTCCTGCTTGATGGAAGCGATTTTGGGAATGGAAAGCGTGCCGTCGGAGAAGTTCATGCCGGACAGCAGCTCTTCGATATTGAAGTCCACCAACGTGCCCTGCGCGGCACTGTCGATTTTGGGCAGGGCGTTGGTCGCGGCGTCGGCGGCCGCATCCAGCATGCCGCGCACCGCCTTCACGTCCGAACCGTAATACGGCACGTATTCTGCGGCCTGCCATAGCATGCCTTGGGTTTCGTCTCGCGCCGCGACGATGTGACTGCCCGCACTGTCCATCTGCTCAAGCGCCTGCTTGAAGTCGCCCTGCCCGACGGATTGCTGCGCCTCGGCCGCATATTCGCCCGCCTGCTGTGCCTCGCCGATCACCCGTTGTGCCGACTGCCAGAACAGCCAGCCGGAAACGCCCACCGCCAGCAGAATAGCGACCAGTATTGCAATAACAACAGTGCCGGTATGTTTGCGCTTAGCCATAAGACCAATGTACCTGCCACTCTGACCAGTGTCATTCGCGGATTAGCATCATGGCCTGGGCCTCATTCTGGCTCATCGGTATGTTATTGGCGATGCGTAGCGGTGGTTATGCAAGTGTCTTTTGATTAGTGCATTCGCTTTTTCGGAACGGGATTGCCGATTCTGCAGGAACCTATTCCGGTAGGTATGATTGTTTGCAATGAGGAGGTTGACATGACGGAACAAGAGATACGTGCGATGAGAGTGGCGGAAGCCTTCCATTCTGCCCGTATGGAAGGCGGCGATGTCACATCCTCGTTTTTTGCAGACGCGCGCGACTATATCGAAGAACAAATAGACGCACACGAATTGGTTAATAGTACACGTCGCCGATACGGTCTGGAATCCGTATGATTGAACTGCCCGAAACCTTTGAACCCATATCTGATTTCCGGCACAAACGTACTGCGCAATCTTATCGGTGCCACAACCGTTACAGAACTTGAAGCGGCTGAAAACGATCTTGTATCTGCCAGAATGTTGGAATTCCAATCGAATCCTCCTGTCGCTCAAGGTACTTTGCGGCAACTGCAGCAGATTCATCGACAATTATTTCAGGATATATACGACTGGGCCGGTCAAATCAGAACAGTAGATATCGCGAAGGGAAGCAGCCAGGTCTTTCAGTCGCTTGCATTTTTTGATGTTGGCGCGCAATACGCCGAACGAATCCTGGACCGGGACATCAAGACCGCCCGCACCCAGGAGGCGCAGAATCAAACCGCGACCGTGATGAACGCCATGCCGCTGTCCGGCTCGCTCGGGGCCATCCGCTCCGCGCTGGCCGGCGACCCGCGTTTCGCTGACCCGTGTGGTGAGGCGCTCTACGGCAGCAAGGCATGCGCCGACTTCGTTAACGAAGCCAAGAACATCCACGCACGGCAAATCGCCGAACAATTCGCGTCGGAACAGGGCGTGCGGGATCAGCCGAAATGAGGCGCGATCCTGCGTGAATATGCTGTCATGCGATTGCTTGACATGGCTGGTCTGCGAATGCATGTTTTACCGGTCGCCATTGATTGGAATGACGGCCTCCAGTTGCCAGTGGGCTTGTTCGGTGTGGGTCTGGAAGGTGCCGCCGCATGTTTCGATGATGGTCCGGTAGCGGTCGAGGCCGCTGCCCAGGCCGAGTCTCGTGTCATCGGATGCGATGGTGTCACTGGCGGAGACGTGGATGGCGTCCGTGTCGAAGGTGACGCAGATGGCGTACCATTCGCCCGGGTCGGCATGCTTGGCGATGTTCGCGTACAGTTCCTCCAGCAAGCCCGCCAGCAGGCGCATGGTCTCCGGCGTGAGCGGCCGTCATGGTTCGGCAAGCAGGTTGTCGCCGGTGAATCCCAGGGCTTCGAGCCTGGACTCCTCCTCATCAATCAGCGATTGCAGACCGGCACGCTGCGCGGCGATGCCGACTTCTGCGGGCACGGCCGGCTGCCGCACTCAAATCGCCATCGGCTGGTTCAAAGCAGGCTGTAAACCCGCTATTTGCCCAACAGTTCGTCATGGCTGCCGGTTCGCATAAACATGGCGATACCATCATCGCGAATCCATAGAAGCAGCCAGTCGCCGGCATTGCCGATGTGGCATTCCAGTACGCCGTTTAGATCACCGGTAAGTGTGTGGGCGCGATGCCTACGCCTCAATGCTTCCTTGGAGTCCGCCGTGTCCTCAAGCACCAGACGAATGACTTCTTTCAGCGGGCGTAAATCAGCGTGCTTGCGTTTGAGCTTCTTGATATCTCGCTGGAATGCCGCCGTGTAATCCGGTTTGAGCATTGATCAGATTCCCAACGAATCGAACATCTCATCGGCACTGTTGAAGCGAGGTCGGCCGTCGTCGAGCCTGTTCTTCGCCTCGTCAAGGGCCTCCATGGTTGCAGGCGGCACGGTCGTATAGGAAAGGTTTAGGGGAATGCGCCTCTCCCGGACAATCTGCTTGTAGAAGGCGCGGGTGACCGAAGACAAGTCCAGACCGAGATCCTCGGCTATGTTTGCGGCTTTCTGCTTGGTGTCCGCATCCACGCGGACTGTGACGGATGCCATGCTCACATTAACCTCCAACATCATTACGTAAGACAATAGTATGTATCTGTATGCTAATAGTCGACATTCTGCGGTTGCGGCATCTCGACCATGATACACATCCCGCAAGCGGATTGTTTACCGGATGCAATCGATGATCGGAATGCCGACCATCCAGCTGTCGGCGGGCTTGTTCAGAATGGCTTCTGGTTCATCGCAACGCCAGCGCGGGTTGCAGCCGTATGGCTTTGATGGCCGGAGCAAGAGAGCCGATTCGGGTCCCAGGCTTGCGGCCAGTAGCGTTGCAGTGTGGTCGCGTTGACGTAGATGGTGGGTGCCATCATGCACGTATTGGCGGGCGCTTTCGTTGACTGCGGTTTCCAGCGTGGCGGGTTCGTCCGCTCCGGTCAGCCATGTGCCCTCGATGATGGCGGTGGACGTTCCCCTCTCGAATGATGCGCTGACATCGTCCACCGTCGTCAGGCGTTCGCCGTCGGGCAGCCGGACTTCGGCGCTCAGATGTTCCAACCGGATGAGTGTGCTCATGATTGCGCTCCCGGTGTGAGATTCGGAGTTGTCGCGGACACCATGTCACCTTCCTCGAGACCGTCGAGGATGATGATCGACGTGCCGTCCGATGCCCCCAACTTCACGTTCACGGTGACGAACGAATCTCCGTCACGCCTGCTGACCTGGCCGGAGGCGAGTCTGCCGGCGACTGCGGTGACAGGCAGGATCAAGGCGTCAACGCGCCGGGCGTGGCCATCGAGCGGCGCCCGTGGGCCGCGTCGTGCTCGTTGCCCGGGCCCGGATGGATCTCGACGAGCGTGCTCCCGCTAGCACTCCGGCAGGTCCCTCCACGGGGCTCCCGTCCTGCACATCCACAGCAGGGCGTTGACGAACCTGTAGTTGTCGACCGCCACGTTGCCGCTCTGTCGCGGCAACAGGTGCGCGACCCTCATGAACCCGGTCAAGCGTGATGCCATACCCCGGCGTACACACACGCCAATCATCACACAAAACCTAAATAATGTAAACACACCCTAGTGCGACTGATGGGATATTTCGGCATTGTATGCACACAACGAACACGAAAAGGGACCGTCGGATTGCTCCGATGGTCCCTTTTGCGTCGGTTATGAACCACGTCCGATCACGGACCCGTTTCGACCGACGAAGGTCAGGCGAGAATCACTTCTTGTCGCCTTCGTGCTTAACCTGCGCCTTACGCGCCGACTCCTCGGCGGAGGCGATGATGTCGTCGGCCGACAGCGGCTTGACGCGGCACCACACCTCGAAGAGGATTCCGATGACCAGCATGATGATGCCGGTCCACAGGTTGATCGCAATGCCGTTGGTGTCGGCACCGTTCATGTTCGGTGCCACGATGCCAACGATCGTCACGATCACACCGTAGATGACGAACAGGATCGCGATCAGACGACGCAGGTCGTTGGTGCGGGCCGCCTTAACGGCCTGATCCTTTTCGGCCTGGGTCAGCAGGCTCTTGGTTTCTTGCGTTTCATCAGTCATTTCATACACTCCTTAAATCTTTCCACCTGCGGTTTAGAAGAACGGGATGTAGAACACGAGACCGAGGGTGAAGATCACGGAGCCGAGAATGAGCGGCTTCTTGTACCACGGAACCTTCACTGTAGAGACATCCTTTCCGGCTTCCTTGGCGGCGTGCTTGGCGTCCTCAAGTTCCTCGGCGGAGGCCTCCTTGAAGTACTTGATGCCGTTGGTGCCGAAGGTCAGGCCCTCGAGTTCCTCATCGGTCTTGGACTTGGTGAACGGCGTAAGCACAGCCGCCGCGATCCAGGTCGCGAGGCAGGAGATGATGGCGCCGTACCAAGTCTCGGCGGTGGCGGAACCGAAAATCGGGTTGCCGGCCGCGACGGACTGCAAGTACAGGATGTAGGTGACGAGCGGGGCGAGAATGCCGCACACGTAGCCGACGGTGCCGGCGACGTTGGAGACGCGCTTCCACACCAAGCCGAGGATGAACACGGCGAACAGCGGGGCGTTGAAGAAGCTGAACAGCGTTTGCAGGTACGTCATGATGTTGCCGAACTGCGAGGCGATCCAAGCGGTGAACACGGAGATGAACACGCCGATGACGGTGATCCAGCGGCCCATGTTCAGGTAGTACTTGTCGTCCTTGCCGGGCTTGACGTAGTCCTGCCACAGATCGTAGGTGAACACGGTGTTGAACGAGGAGACGTTCGCGGCCATGCCGGCCATGAAGGAGGCCATCATACCGGTGATTGCCACGCCGAGCACGCCGTTCGGCAGGTACATCTTGAACAGGTACGGAATGGCTTCGTTGTACTGCAGCACCGGGTGGTCACCAGCGAACAGGTTGCCCACGGTAGCGGCGGCGATCAGGCCAGGGATGATGATGATAATCCAGATGAGCATCTTCGGGATGGCGCCCAGGATAGGCGTCATACGGGCTGCGGTCATGCTCTTCGCGGCGAAGGCGCGCTGCACCTCGGTGAAGTTCGTGGTCCAGTAGCCGAAGCCGAGCACGAAGCCGAGGCCCATAAGGATGGAGAACCAGTCGCCACCGACCGGGTTGGTCACGTTGCCGAGGCCGGTGCCGGCCCAAGCGTGGATGGAACCGCTCCAGTCCTGCATGCTGTCGAGCTTGGCGGTCAGGCCGGACCAGCCGCCCACGTGGGACAGACCGATGACAGTGACCGGGATGAGGGCCGCGACGATGACGAAGAACTGCATGACCTCGTTGTAGATTGCGGAGGTCAGACCACCCAGCGTGATGTAGGCGAGCACGAACACGGCGGACACGATGATGGCGGTCCATTGGGTCCAACCCAGCATGGCCTGAAGAATCAGGGCCATGGCGTACAGGTTGATGCCGGCCTGCAGAATCGTGGAGACGGCGAAGCACAGCGATACGATGATGTGCGCGCCCTTGCCGAAGCGCTGGTACATGAACTCAGGCACCGAGCGCACGCCGGAGCCGTAGTAGAACGGCATCATGAAGATGCCGAGGAACACCATGCCCGGCACGGCGCCGATCAGGTAGTAGTGGATGGTCGGCATACCGATCTGGGCACCGTTAGCGGCCATACCCAGAATCTCGGTGGCGCCTAGGTTGGCGGCACAGAATGCCAAGCCTGCAATCCACGCCGGCATGGAACGGCCGGCGAGCAGGAAGTCTTCACTGGACTTCTGCTGCTTGTGGATGGAGTAACCAATCCACACGATCATGGCGAAATAGATGATGAGGATCAGCCAATCCACCCAACTCAGCGACAGGCGAATCGCGGATTCTCCAGCAGCAAGATCAATCATGCCGCTCCCTCTTTCTTCCTTGAATATATTTTGCGTGGGTGTAAGCAATCAGACAGCAAATGTCACTGATTGCGTTGCCAAGTGCATAAATTAGTCCCAAATACAAAAAATTTCAAGGAGGCGATACACGGCTTTGCCGGATGCTTCTGAAACGATTTGCCTCAATCGCGCATATCTTGCTTGCATTTCGTGAGACCGGCACAGTGTCATTTGAACATTGAGCCTCTCCCGCTGAAGCGTATTCACCATTTTGGAAAGCGATTACAACCTCACAAAAACCGTCAAAAACACACAAACCGAGTATGGTCGTCGATACGTATCAAATGAACATCGAACAGAATAGTTAGGGTGTGTTTACATTATTTAGGTTTTGTGTGATGATTGGCGTGTGTGTACGCCGGGGTATGGCATCACGCTTGACCGGTTCATGAGGGTCGCGCACCTGTTGCCGCGACAGAGGGGCAACGTGGCGGTCGACAACTACAGGTTCGTCAACGCCCTGCTGTGGATGTGCAGGACGGGGCTCCGTGGAGGGATTTGCCGGAGTGCTATGGCAAGTGGATCACCGTCTGCCGGCGGTTCAACCGCTGGTCCGGGAACGGCGCGATGGAGCGCCTGTTCACGGCCTTGCAGGAGGAGCGGATCATCGGGGTGGAGATCCGGGTGCTCGCCATGAACTCCACGAGCGTGAAGGTCCACCAGCACGCGGCCGGGGCGCCGAAAAAAAGGGGGCTCCCGGTCCGTCGGCGTCTCCCGGGGAGGGCGGAACACCAAAGTCCGCGTGGTATCCGACAGCGGGAGCACGCTCGTCGAGATCCATCCGGGCCCGGGCAACGAGCACGACGCGGCCCACGGGCGCCGCTCGATGGCCGCGCCCGGCGCGTTCATGGGCGCGCACCTGCTCATGGACCGCGCGTACGAGGGGGATTCCACCCGCCTGCTGGCCGAGTCGTTCGGCCTGATGCCGGTCGTGCCGCCCAAGAGGAACCGCACGGACCCATGGGACTACGACAGGGAGGCGCACAAGGGACGGAACATGGTCGAACGCGTCTTCAACCGCATGAAGCACCACCGCAAGGCCGCCACCCGCTACGACAGGCTCGACGAGACCTTCCTCGCCAACCTCCAACTCATCCTCATCACCATCCAACTCAAAAACACCAGCAAAACCAACTAGCGCAAACACACCCTAGATAAGGCTTGCGGCCGTTGGCCGAGCAGTAGTAGTGTGGTTTGCTGTGTCAACAGGAGGAGTGTGACCAATGCGGCTGATCGAGACATGGCTGGCGGACCAGGANCGCGCGTTTGACTTGTTCGCGAAATTCCCGGCGGAGGAGATGGGATTCGAGAACCCAGCGGCCGGCATGAATCGTGAACGGTTCGCCGCATATGTGCGAGGGTTGCGTGATGAGTCGCTTGGCGTCGGCCTGCCGGACGGCTGGGTGCCAGCCACCAAATACATTCTCGTCAACGATGAGGGCGACTATGTGGGCATCTTCAACCTGCGTCACCGGCTCACCGACTTCCTGCGCAACGGTCCGGGCCACATCGGCTACGGTGTCGCCCGCGAATACCGCGGCCACGGCTACGCGACCGCCGGGCTCAAGCTCACGCTTGCCAAGGCCCGCGAGCTCGGCATCAAAGAGGCTTATCTGAGTGTCCACAAAACCAATCCGGCAAGTCTTGCGGTGCAGCAGCATTGCGGCGCACGTATCGACCATGAGGACAAGACGGAATACTACACACGCATCGCCACCTGCACGGAGAGCGATGGCCTCTATGCGCGAGGCGATTGACGGCGCCTCTCGCGTATAAATGGCCGATTATCAATCGGTTTTAATCGATTTCGCCTCGGTCGATAAAGTCGCCGTCGAGGAACCAATAATCGTGTGGATTTCCGCGTAGCGCCGTGAACGGCGTCAGTTCCACGCCCTGCGCCGCGGCTTTGCTCAGTAGATAGGCGCGGATAATCCACGGATACTCCAGCACGCCCGACTTGAGGGTGATGATTTGCTCCACTCTGCTGCCGCTGACGCCAAAATCCTTGCCGATCCGTTCGGCGGTCAGACCCAGCCGGCTCATGTTCTCCTGAAATTCGCGGATAGTCGCCGCGCGCTGCTCACTGGAATACGCCGTCAGAGTAGTTGATCATTTCGAGTTCCGGGCCCATGTCTTCGGTTTGAGTCAGGCCGGTCTCATGGAAGCCGATGTGACGGTAGAAACTTTGGGCGTTGGTGTTGAATCCGGCGACCCACAAGGCGAGCCGATCGTTGCCGATGGCGCGTTGGCCCGCCTCAACCAAAGCACGGCCAACGCCATGACGATGGCAAGATTCCAACACATATAGCGAAGCCAGTTCCGCAGCCTCGGACCGTTTGATTGGCGAGCGCGGCGTTTGCAGAAGCTCAGCAAAACCAATCACGTGGTTGTTCTCCAAAGCGACCAATACGACCTGATTGGGTTCTTTGGCGTGGCTGCGCGTCAGTTTGAGCGCGAATTCGGGAGTGATCGCATCCACGATTTCCTGCGGAATATGCCCCTGATTGAGTTCGCGCCACGTGTACGACTGAACTTGGGCCTTTTCCTCAAACCATTGCGGCTCAATCGGAACAATACGAATCGTCATACCGTTCATAGTAGAACACTTTGTTTGGGGAATGTCAATATGCTGTCATGCGATCACATGACAGCATATTGATTATCGAGGAAGAGATAATCGACCATTAGGGGGAATCAGCGGCACTGAAGACCCACATCACACGCTTGCCATCGACCCGCAGCCCATCATCGAGCACAACGCCATCGCCGGCTACTTCAATGGCGAAGATTTCGTCAAGCCACTGTGACGGAAGATTGGGGCTGCCGTTCAACCGCAAATTTTCTGTAAGCAGCTCTACAACCCGCAAAACTCTAATACTGTTGCATTGGCGCCTTAATCATCCATAGTTAAGGCACCACGCAACATACGATTCGCTTACCCACGCAGCCATCCGACGATGGTTGGGATAGATTGTTCGGCGAAGCGGTCTATGGCGTCGGTGGTGACGTAGGCGTGGGCGGTGAGGCGCAGGTACAGTTCGCCGCCGACCTCGCTGGCCGCCTCGGATACCCGACGCTCCGCGTAATCGGCAAGATCGGACATGTACCGGCGCACGACATCCCAGCCCCACAGTCGCTCGATCTCGCGCAGGGACTCGGGCGCGGCAATCGGACCGCATAAATCCTGGGTGCCTTGCTCATCGAATCGCTCCGGGAACGGGTCGGCGAAACCCCACGAGTCGATCAGTGGCCACAAATCCTGACCATCCTGACCGCCTTCGGGCGGAATCACCAGCAATGCCGTGCCACGCGGCGCACACGGGAACTTATGAAAATTGCCGCCCCACCAATCGGACTGCAGTCCGCCGACCGGATCGGCCAGTTGGGCGGGAGCGTGCGCGCCACCAACCAAAATGCGGATGCCGCGGCGATGGGCTTCGGCGGCGATGCGCTGGGCCGGAAACAGCATAGCGGTGGCGGAAGTGATCTGGTCCAACACGATGAACGACGTACGCTCGCTCATCTGCGCGGTCACGGCGTCGACCACGCCATCCTCGTCGGCGTCAATGGTAACTGGCGCATCTCCCTCATCCATGCGAATGATACGAATCGTCTTTCATCCCAATGATTTCGCTCTCGTGGCCGATACCCGCATGCCGTCATGTTCCGTACCTTGGAATCAGAAGTCGAGAGTCAAGGTCCGAAACCGAACGGAGCGGGCCGAAGCAGGGAGCATTGAAGATGGGATTTCTTAAGAACTTTTCCGAACCGTTTGCGTTCGCGATGGCGCTGTGGCCGTTTGTGTCCATGCTGCTGACCGTGCCGGTGCTGGCGCTGCTGTATCACCGCGACAATCGCATCCTACTGTCGTCGGCCATAGTGGCGTATGGCACGGTGCTGTACTTGCTCGGCCTGCTGTGCTTCACACTGTATCCGATGCCGGCCGATGCGGCGGCCTATTGCGCCGCGCACCATCTGACACCGCAGCTCAACCCACTGCAGTTCATCGGTGACATCCGTACCGATGGTCTCACCGCCGTACTGCAAATCGCGTTTAATATCGTGTTCTTCCTGCCGTTGGGCTTCATCATGGGCCGCATATGGCGTTGGCCGCTGCCGGTTACCGCAGTACTGTCGTTCGCCACGTCGCTATTTCTGGAGACGATGCAGCTGACCGGCCTCATGGGCGTGTTCCCGTGCGCTTACCGTCTGTTCGACGTGGACGATCTCCTGTGGAACACGACCGGCGCGCTGATCGGATTCGCGCTGTCCATGCTTTCGCTGCGCCTGATTCCGGCGCGGGTCGCCGATATGACGCCGACCACCACACCAGGCTTCATGAGGCGGCTGATCACGTTCATCATCGACATGACGCTGATCGCGTTCGCCGTGATGCCGACGCATCTGTTCGTCATGATCGTCCGCTCGAACCTGCCCTCGGGCTCCAATGGCTCATGGCAGTCGATGGAACCGTTCGACTGGACCGGTTCGATCCTCTTCCTGGCGGCGCTCATCCTCTTCGAGGGCGTGGTGCCATGGTTGCGCGGCGGCTGCACGTTCGGCGGCAGTTTCACGCACATGACAGTGGAAACCCGGCCGCGAGAAGGCTGGCGGCGTGCGGCGTTCTATGTGGCGCGTATGGCGACGCTAATCATCGTGCTGCCATGGCATAGCGGCGGATTCAATCTGCTGGTGTTCATCGGCCTCGGCATCTTCTGGCTGGTCAAGCATCAGATGCCGTACGACCTCATATAAGACCGGCGCTCCGCCGTTTGGCGTTACAGGGCAACCTCCGACCATCGTTCGGGAGTTGGAATGCTGCGCAGCGGGCCGGCCAACGATATGGCCAATCCCGCTACGGAACAGGCCACGGCCACGCCCATCACCGCCGTGAAACCGAGATCCGGCTGTTGCAACAGCCAGCCGACCATCGCCGGGCATGCCGCGCCCAGTATGCCGACCGTGGTTTCAAATACGGCAGAAGCCCGCCCCTGCATGTTGTCGGGTGTCTTGCCGTAGAGAAAGCCCAGCAGACCGGCGTTCAACGCGGGGAACGGCAGGCCGGCCAGAATCTGGCAGATCAGAATGGCCGCGTAGCTGTGCAGGAATAGCAGTGGCATCTGGCTGACCGCGAATAACGCAAGTGCGCCCGCAATCAGTCTCCCAGTGGGAACCATATCAACCAGTTTGTTGGCCAACAGCGAGCCGACCAACGTGCTCACGCCCATTGCCGTGCCGAGCAGTCCGATCATGACCGCGCTGGTGCCACGGGCGGCCAACATGATCTGCGCGCCGGTGATACTGGCCACGCAGGCGATGTCACCATAGCGCCGAGCATGATTGCGGAGAGGAAATTCCTTTTGGTCAGGGCCCATCGCCAGCCTTCGACCAAGTGCGTGGGAAATGGCACAACAGAAGCGCCGTGGGTCCAAACGGCGACCACGGCTTAGCGCGACGAGTCAACGCGCATTAGCTGTCTGCGAACGACACCAACACCTTGTACATAACAATGCCCCTTTGCAAAAACCAAACTCCAATTGTTGTACCAGTTCGAGCACGGGACCAGGCACGTCACTGGGCTCAACATAATCGGCCATCAATGGTTTCTCGGCTTCGAGGGGCTGATTTCGTCCGGTGGGGACATCTACTTGGCTTTCGAGGGGCTGCTCAAACGCCAAACCGCGAGTATAAACGGCTTTGTGGCAACGACATGACGCCATTTCGGAGCCTTGCCTACTTGGGCATCAGCCCCTTGAAACGCAAGTAGACCTCCGGCGAACGCCGAATCAGCCCCTCGAAACCGAGTTAGGTATTCTTTTCGCGTTTGCGTTGGCGTTCGAGGGCGTAATAGGCCGCGTAGCAGCAGACGACGAACGGAATCATGCAATACAGGGTCGAACGTTGCGTCTCATCGAGCACCACGAGCAGCAGCGCGCCGATGCACATCACGATGGCCAGCCACGGCAACACCGGAAAGCCGGGAGCGCGATAGCCGAGTTCGTCGGCACTATGACCATCCCGCGTCCATTCACGCCTAAACCGGATATGGCACACGCACACGGAGAACCACACCACCAGCGTCGCCAAGCCGGATACGGCGACCAACACCAGATACACGGTCGAAGCGGCGATCACGGAAGACAGCAACGCCAGCAGTGAGCCCGCCATGCTGAACAGCACGGCCCACACCGGCACACCACGGAAATTCGTCTTAGCAAAACGTTCGGGAATCAGCCGCTCCTTGGCCAGCGACCACACCATGCGCGAACACACGTACAGGCCGGAGTTCGCGGCGGAAAGCACAGCCGTGAGCACCACGAAGTTCATGATGTCGCCGGCGAACGGCATACCGATTGACTGGAACACCAGCACGAACGGGCTCGTATCCACGCCGGCCTGATGCCAGGGGATCAAGGCCGCCATCACCAGAATCGAGCCGATGAAGAAAATTACCAGGCGCAGCACCGTGGTGTGCACGGCCTTGGGGATCGCACGCGAGGGATCCTTGGTTTCGCCGGCCGCCACGCCCACCACTTCGGTGCCGGAGAACGCGAACACCACGGTCAGCAAAGTCGAGAAAATCGGCGCGATGCCGCTCGGGAACCAGCCGCCGGCCACGAAGTTGGTGAACAATGGCGCGGAATCATGGCCGGCAATCGGTATGGCGCCGAAGATCGCCAGCAGGCCGATCACAATGAACACGACGATGGCGAACACCTTGATCGACGCGAACCAGAATTCCGCCTCGCCGTACAGCCGCACGGACATGATATTGAGCGCGAACACCACCACAATGAATACGGCCGACCACACCCAGGACGGCGAATGCGGGAACCATCGCTGCATCAACAACCCCGCGGCCGTAAATTCGGAGGCGAGCGCCACCGCCCAGTTCAGCCAATACAGGATGGCGATGGTGAACGCGGTGCCGGGGCCGATGAACCGCTTCGCATACATGTGGAAGCTGCCGGCGTACGGCATGGCCACGGACAGCTCGCCCAGCGAGACCATCACACAGTATACGAGCAGAGAGCCGGCCGCGTAAGCGAGGATCGCGCCCAACGGCCCCGCCTGATGAATCGTGTAGCCGGAGCTGACGAACAGACCGGTGCCGATCACGCCGCCCAGGGAGATCATCGTCAGGTGGCGCGACTCCATCTTTCGTTCAAGGCCGGTATCGTCCTTGGGTGTGCCGGCTGCCGCCATGCTCGGGTCTCCTTTGGTCGGGTGAACAGTTGTGTCTCGTGTCGGTTGTGCGGGCGGCGCGCGATGCCGCCTACCATATGATAGCGGTAACACGAACAGCGAGCGGAACATGAGGAGTTTGGAATGACGGAACTGTATATCGGATCGCATCTGTCGACGGCCGGCGGATGGAATGCACTGCTGGAACGCTCCCATGAGGAGGGCGGAACCGCGTTCGCGTTCTTCCCGCGTTCCCCGTACGGCAAGCATTCGAAGGCGCTCGACCCGGCCGACGCGGCAACGTTCGGCGCACGTCTGAAGGCTGAGGACTATGGGCCGTTGGTCGTCCACGCGCCGTACGTCTACAATCTGGCCGGCAAGGATGAGGCCAAGCGCGCATTCGCGATCGAGGCGTTGGCCGAGGACATCGAGCTGCTGACCGCCATCCGCGAGGCCGGCCAGGAGGTGTATATCAATATTCATCCCGGCGCACATGTGGGCCAAGGCTCCGAGACCGGCTGCCGGCTGATCAGCGAAGGACTGAATCAGGTGTTCGAGCGTACGACCGGCGTCATGGTGCTTCTGGAGACCATGGCCGGCAAAGGCACGGAATGCGGGCGCAATTTCGATGAGCTCGCCACGATCATGAACGGCGTGGAGAACAAGGCGAACGTCGGCGTCACGCTCGACACCTGCCATGTGTTGGATGCCGGCTACGATTTGGTGAACGACTACGATGGCGTGATGCATCAGTTGGATGATGCGATCGGATTGGCCAAGGTCAAGGCGATTCACGTGAACGATTCGCAGTTTGGCCTCGACTCGCATAAGGATCGTCACGCCAACATCGGGGAGGGCCAGCTCGGCATCCCGTTTTTCACGCGACTGGTCAACGACCCGATCATGGCCAAGCTCCCGATGATCCTCGAAACCAAGGAGCAGACGCCCGCCACGCATCGCGACGAGATCGAGTTGCTGCGCGGATTGGTGCAAAAGTAGTCGTAGTCGACCAATGTCGAGCGGAAGAGACCTGTTTTTGACTGATGGCCATACGAGGTTAGTTATCAGCGGGGCGTTGATTGATCCGTCTTCATATACAGCTGCATAACCGGTTCCAGCTGCAAGAGCTCAAAACAGACGCATGGGTTCGGTGGAATCCAATGGCTGAATAAGACGTTTGCCGTCGCTGTTCAGTGGCGCGACTTCGTGAAATTGCAGACGCCGGGAAAGCATAGTACCCGCTTCCCGCATGGAATCTAACAGTGCGGCTCCGTCAACGGAGCGGTCCAGCCATGAGGCAACCATATTCCGAGGCGCCAGCAGGGGCATGCGATCATGCACCTTGACGAACTCGTCCGCGGCAGGGCAGGTGATGATGGTTGCGGTCAGCTGCCATGGCGATGCGGGAGACGGCCTCCACCATGAGTACAGGCCGGCCAAAGACAATAGTTCATCATGTGGTGCGTGAAAATAGAACGGCCTGCGACCTTTCCATTCGTAGTAGCCGGAAGCGGGGATGATGGCTCGCATGGATTTTGTGGATTCGGCGAACGCCGGCTTGACATGCGCAGACTCCACACGCGCATTATATGTGGGGTAGCTCAGCACTTTGCTGGCGCTCCATCGCGGCACCAGCGACCAATAGGCACCGGTCAGATGACGGCGGCCATCCTTGCCCTGTGCCACCACGCCAATGTTCTGCGTGGGTGCGATGTTGTAGGAAGGCTGTGGCAGAGTGTCAACGCGCACGTCATCCTCGTCTACCGCGAACTGCGAGGCCACGGCATCCCAATCCAAATCAAGCGCGAATCTCCTGCACATGCGCCCAGTCTATGCCATCAATGGAATCAATCCCAGGCCGTATGACCGATATTCATGGCGATTTTCCTTTTTGTTGGCCGCTCTGGTTCCGTAGCGATACGAACCAACGAGGAATAGCCCAGAATGTAGGACGGGTTCGGCAATCGGGATGGGGCGTGACCTAGAGTGGCGCATGACCGAACACCAACAAAGGGAGGACCATGTCGGTTTTGGACGAACTGGTGGCGGGAGCGCTGGAGGATCAGCGCACCCGTGAGCTCACCGTATCGCTTGAGGACGTGAAGAAGGCCGCGCTGGCGGCCCCGGCTCCGATTGACGCGACACGATGGCTTAAGCGCGCCGACGGCATCCCGGTGATCGCCGAAATCAAGCGCGCGTCCCCGTCCAAGGGCCACCTGTCCGACATTCCGGACCCGGCCGTACTGGCCCGCGAATACGAGAAGGGCGGCGCAAGCGCCATCTCCGTGCTCACCGAAGGCCGCAAATTCCTCGGCAGCCTTGACGATTTCGACAAGGTCCGCGCCGCCGTGCACATTCCGGTGCTGCGCAAGGACTTCATCGTCACCGACTACCAGATCTTCGAAGCCCGCGCCCACGGCGCCGACCTGGTGCTGCTCATCGTCGCCGCATTGGACGACGCCCAGCTCAAGCACCTGCTCGACCTGGCGCACGAGTTGAACATGACCGTGCTGGTCGAAACGCACACCCGCGAGGAAATCGAACGCGCCCGCAAGGCCGGTGCCAAGGTGATAGGCATCAACGCGCGCAACCTGAAGAACCTCAAGGTAGACGTGAACAAATACAACGAACTCGCGGCCGATCTGCCCGATGACGTCATCAAGGTGGCGGAATCCGGCGTATTCGGCGCGGTCGAGGTCGAAGACTACGCCCGCGCGGGAGCGGACGCGGTACTGGTCGGTGAAGGCGTGGCCACCGCTGATGATCATGAACTTGCAGTGGAACGACTAGTAAAGGCAGGAGCACAAGTGAAAGCATCCGAAACAACCCCGTTGAGCGAACATCAGGGACCGTATTGGGGACAGTTCGGCGGCCGCTATGTGCCCGAGGCCCTCATCACCGCCCTCGACGAGCTGGAGCGCGTCTACAATGAGGCCAAGGCCGACCCCGAATTCCACAAGGAATTCATGACGCTCCAGCAGCGTTACGTGGGCCGCCCGAGCCCGCTGACCGAAGCCCCGCGCTTCGCCGCACTCGTCAAGGAGAAGACCGGTCTCGACGCCCGTATCTTCCTCAAGCGCGAGGATTTGAACCACACCGGTGCGCACAAGATCAACAACGCGCTCGGACAGGCCCTGCTCGTCAAGCGCATGGGCAAGACCCGCGTGATCGCGGAGACCGGCGCCGGCCAGCACGGCGTGGCCACCGCCACCGTGTGCGCCATGCTTGGCCTCAAGTGCCGCATCTACATGGGCCAGATCGACGCCCGCCGTCAGGCCCTGAACGTGGCCCGCATGCGTATGCTCGGCGCCGAAGTGGTCGAGGTGACCCTCGGCGACAAGATTCTGAAGGACGCCATCAACGAGGCCCTGCGTGACTGGGTCACCAACGTCAAGGACACGCACTACCTGCTCGGCACCGTCGCGGGCCCACACCCGTTCCCGGCCATGGTGCGCGACTTCCAGAAGATCATCGGCGAGGAAGCCAAGCAGCAGCTCCAGGACTGGTACGGCATTGACCATCCGGACGCGATCTGCGCCTGCGTGGGCGGCGGCTCCAACGCCATCGGCGTGATGAACGCCTTCCTGGACGACGAGCGCGTGAACCTCTACGGCTACGAAGCCGGCGGCAACGGCCCCGAATCCGGCCAGCACGCCATCCGCTTCGCCCCCGGCACCGGCCAGCTCGGCATGTTCCAGGGCGCCAAGAGCTACCTGCTGGAAACCGACGAAGGCCAGACGCTCGACACCTACTCGATCTCCGCAGGCCTCGACTATGCGTCCGTGGGCCCCGAGCACGCATGGCTCAAGGATATCGGCCGCGTGAACTACAGCTGGGCCACCGACGAGGAGGCCATGAACGCCTTCCGCGACCTGAGCCAGAGCGAGGGCATCATCCCCGCCATCGAAAGCTCGCACGCCGTGGCCGGCGCGTACAAGGCCGCCGCCGATCTGAAAGCCAAGGGCTATAACAAGGCCGTGATGATCGTGAACATCTCCGGCCGAGGCGACAAGGACATGGCCACCGCCGGCAAGTGGTTCGGCTACCTGACCGACGATCAGGCCGCCGCGCTTGATGTGACCGGTGCCCACGGCAACACCGTCGCCTGAACAAGAAGAGGAGATTGTTGATTATGACCAACGAAGCGAATACGCCGTCCGGCCAGCCGCTGGGCATCAGCCACAAGCCCAGCAAGTCGGGCGCAATGTTCACCAAGTTCAAGGCCGAGAACAAGCCCGCCTTCATCGGCTACCTGCCCTATGGCTTCCCGAACCCGGATGTCTCGCTTGATGCCTTCAAGACAATGGTCGAGCACGGTGTCGATGCCGTGGAGATCGGCCTGCCATACTCCGACCCGGTCATGGACGGCCCGGTCATCCAGGCTGCCGCCTCCATCGCCCTGAACAATGGCGAGACCATCAGGCGCGTGTTCGAGGGCGTCGAGACCGTGGCCAACGCCGGCGGCGTGCCGCTCATCATGAGCTACTGGAACCTCGTGTACCACTACGGCGTCGAGCGTTTCGCCCGTGACTTCGAGAACGCCGGCGGCGCCGGTCTCATCACCCCGGACCTTATCCCGGACGAGGCGGGGGAGTGGATCGAAGCCTCCGACCGTCACGGACTCGACCGCATCTTCCTGGTCTCCCCGGACTCGTCCACCGAGCGCCTCGAAACCGTGGCCCGCAACGCGCGTGGCTTCGTGTACGCGGCCGCCCGCATGGGCGTCACCGGGGAACGCGCCACCATCGACGCCTCACCCGAACTCCTCGTGGAGCGCACCCGTCAGGCCGGTGCCGAGAACGTGTGCGTGGGCATCGGCGTATCCACCGCGGAACAGGGCGCCCGGGTCGGCGCCTACGCCGATGGCGTCATCGTCGGCTCCGCGCTCGTGCACACCATGCTCGCGGACGACGACAAGACCGCACGCGACCCGAAGGAAGGCTTGAAGCTGCTCGCCGCCAAGAGCGAGGAACTGGCCGAAGGCATCCACAACGCCCGGTAAACACCCGGTGCGCCTCACGCGGATTGTGCCGTGACACGGTAGGGTAGTCACAGAGCATCAAGCACAACCCGCGCGCGGACACACCATGAGCACCAGCAAGTAGAGGCACGATGAATCTGGCTTATATTCCCTCACCGACCTTCTCCAAGTTCGAGATCGGCCCATTCACTATCCACATGTATGCGATCTGCATCCTGATCGGCATCTGCGTGGCCGTATGGATCCTCACCACACGTTGGAAGCGGTACGGCGGCACCTTCGACCAGATTCTCGACACCACGCTCGTCACCGTGCCCTGCGCACTGGTGGGCGCGCGCCTCTACCACTGCATCACCACGCCGGCTGACTACTTCCCGCCCACCGGCAACTTGGTCAACATCCTCAAGGTGTGGGAAGGCGGCATGGCCATCTTCGGCGGCATCTCCGTCGGCACCTTGGTGGCGTTCCTGTGGTGCCGCCACAAGCACTATCCGTTCGCGATCTTCGCCGATGCCATCGCCCCCGCGCTGCCCGTGGCCCAGGCCATCGGCCGACTCGGCAACTGGTTCAACCAGGAACTCTACGGCTGGCCCACCACGTTGCCGTGGGGCCTGAAGCTCAACGACGCGGACGCCATCGGCAAATCCGAAATCTGCTATTCCGGCGCGCAATGCCCGGACTACAGGACCACGCTGTTCCACCCCACGTTCCTGTACGAGATGATCTGGAACCTCATCGGCGCCGCGCTCATCATCTACCTCGGCCACAAGCTCGCCGACCGGCTCAAGGCCGGCCAGCAGTTCGCCATGTACCTGATGTGGTACGGCCTGGGCCGCACCTGGATCGAAAACGTGCGCATCAACTACTCCACGGTGATTCTGGGCCTGAGGACCAACATGTGGACCGCGATCATCGTCTTCGTGCTCGGCTGCATCCTGTTCGTCGTGCTCTACCAGTACGGGCCGGACCCCAAGGCGCAGGCGCGCGGGCTTGCGGCGGTCACCGCCGACGAGCTCGAACGCCAGAGCATCGAAGAGGAACAGCTTCGCCAGAAAAAGCAAGCCAAGCGCACTAAGTGACACCACGATAAACAGCGCCGAAACAGCGCGAAACACGGGACCCCAAGTCCCATTGCACAGATAAGGTAGGAAACCATGAGCAATATCGCAATCGCACCCAGCATCCTGTCCGCTGACTTCTGCAACCTCGAACGTGATCTCAAGGCCATCGCCAACGCCGACCTGGTCCACGTCGATGTCATGGACCATCATTTTGTGCCGAACCTGACCCTGGGCGAGCCGATCGTCGGCCGCATCTGCCAGGTCACCGATCTGCCGGTCGACGTGCACCTCATGATCGAGGACCCAGACCGTTGGGCCCCCGAATACGCCAAGCTCGGTGCCGCCTCCGTCTCCTTCCACATGGGTGCCACCCACGCCCCCGTGCGTCTGGCCCGCCAGCTGCGCGACATGGGTTGCAAGGCCTGCTTCGCCGTGCGCCCGGCCGAACCGGTCGAGCCGATCTTCGATATCCTCGACGAGTTCGACATGGTCCTCATCATGACCGTCGAGCCCGGCTTCGGCGGCCAGAAGTTCCTCGACAACCAGATGGCCAAGGTCCGCCGCCTGCGCGACGAAATCACCCGTCGCGGACTGAAGACCCGCATTCAAGTCGATGGCGGTGTGAGCCCCAAGACCGCGCACATCGTGGCCGAGGCCGGCGCGGACGTGCTCGTTGCCGGTTCCGCCGTGTACGGCGCCGAGAATCCCGCCCAGGCCATCGACGACATCCGCGCCGAGGCCGAGGCCGCGTTCAAGGCCTGAGCTCCAAGCCTGAACCGCAATCCACCTTTCATCCATAACCACAAGAGAAGAATCCGAATCACATGAAGACGTTTGAATCCCTGTTCGCCGAACTGTCCGAGAAGGCCCAGACCCGCCCCGAAGGCTCCCTGACCGTCGACGAGCTCGACAAGGGCACCCACTTCATCGGCAAGAAGATCATCGAAGAGGCCGGCGAGACCTGGATGGCCGCCGAATACGAGGGTGCGGACCGCACCGCCGAGGAAATGAGCCAGCTGCTCTACCACGTCCAGGTCATGATGATCAAGCACGGCCTGACGCTTGAGGACGTCTACAAGCACCTGTGAGAGGAACGCAAATGCTGAGAATCGCAGTGCCCAACAAGGGCATGCTATCCGAGCCCGCGTGGAACATGCTGGCCGAGGCCGGCTACCGTCTGCGCACCAACCCTCGCCAGCTGGTCGTGCAAGATCCCGACAATGGCATCGAGTTGTTCTACCTGCGTCCGCTCGATATCGCCGTATACGTGGGCCGCGGCGCCATCGACGTCGGCATCACCGGTCAGGATCTACTCAAGAACTCCGGTACCGCCGCGCTCGAGCACATGCCGCTCGGCTTTGGTGCCTCGACCTTCCGTTTCGCCGCACCGAACGAATCCCCGATCACCACCCTGGAGGATGTTCAGGGCAAGCGCGTGGCCACCACATTCGATAAGCTCGTACACGACTATCTGGTCGAGCACGGCATCCAGGCCGAGACCATCCATCTGGACGGTGCGGTCGAATCCTCCGTGCAGCTGGGCGTGGCCGACCTCATCGCCGACGTGGTCTCCACCGGTACCACCCTGCGCAACGCCGGCCTGCGCGTGTTTGCCGAACCGCTCATGCACTCCGAAGCTTGCCTGATTCGTTCGCCGCGTCTGAACGAGCAGGACCCACGTCTGGCCGTGCTGACCCGCCGTCTGCAAGGCGTGCTCACTGCGCATCAGTATGTGCTGATGGACTATGACATTCCGATCAGCAAGGTCGCCGCCGCCGTGGCCGTGACCCCTGGCTTTGAAAGCCCGACGATCTCCCCGCTGCACGACAAACAGTGGAACGCCGTGCGAGTCATGGTTCCCAAGGCCAAGGTCAACCAGCTGATGGATGATTTGTACGAAGTCGGCGCACGCGGCATCATTGTTACCGCTCTGCAAGCCTCCCGCATGTAGACTGTTAGTCGATATGACCAACCAGAAAGTCAACGCCAGATACAGTCCGGAAGCACGTGACATCTATTTCACTGTGCCCAATTTGATCAGCGCGCTGCGAATCATCTCGATTCCTTTCATCAGCGTGCTGATCTCCAAGCACGAGATGATTGCGGCGCTAGCCCTGATCGCCATTTCCTCGGCTTCAGACGGACTTGACGGCATCATCGCGCGCAGATTCAACCAAGTGAGCAAGATCGGTCAGATTCTTGATCCGATTGCCGACCGACTGCTCATTTTCTGCTCGATTCTGGCTCTCAGCGTCGCCGGCATCATCCCATGGTGGATGCTGATTATCGTGGGACTGAGGGATCTGTGGATGGCGATTCAGGTGCTATGGCTTGCCCAGTACGGTTATGGTCCGCTGCCCGTGCATTTCGTGGGCAAGGCCGGTACCGCGCTGCTGATGATTTCCATCGTCGGTCTGATTTTCGCCGATTTGGGCACCAGTACGTTCTTCCACTTGCTCTACATCGCCGCGCTGGCCGCCGGCATCTGGGGCATCGCCATGTATTGGCTCGCCGGATATATCTATACCAAGCAGGGCGTCGGATTGCTACGCAAGGAACTGGGGGAGAAGTATGGCGCTTGAGGCCACGGCCCCGGTCTCATTCCCCGTACCCAAGGAGACTGAGCCGGTACGACGCCGCGCCGTGTTCTCCCACTCAGTCCGAGGCGCGGAATCACATCATGCGCTTTCCCCGGATGACGCCGCCGCCATCCGCACCCCACGCCGCCGTAAAACCAACGACGATTCGCTTCAGCTCATCGATGATCTTGTCAATCGTCCGATGGATCCGATGTTCTCCGACTCACGACTGGTCCATGAGCATCGTTCGACCTTCTCCATCTGGTTTAATCGCATCGTCGTATTCATCATCTGCGTCGGCGTTGGCTTTGCCTGCAGCCTATTCGTGCAACAGTTGCAATCCGATCCGCGTAAGCAGGTACGGCAGACTTTGGCCACGCAATTGGAGAATCGCAACTCGCAAATAGACGAACTCACCACGGACGTCAATAAGTTGCGCTCCCAAGTTGACGAACAGTCCAAGAAAATCTCCGGCAGCGTGAAAAGCGATACGCTTATCCAAGACGAAATGGTCAATGGTGCCACGGTGGTCGAAGGCGAAGGAATCACCATGACGCTGGCCGATCCAATCGCGGCAAGCCAGTCGGATCAATCCTCCTCGACGAGAGTCGGCACCTCCACGAACATCCGAGTCATCACCGATCTGGATCTGCAGCAACTGGTCTCCCTGATGTTCCAAAACGGAGCCGAAGCCATTGCCATCAACGGTAATAGGCTCGGCGCGCAAACCTCGATACGCAAGGCCGGCGGGCATATTCTCATCGGCATGACCGCGATACAAAGCCCCTATACCATTGAAGCCATAGGCGATAAGAGCGTCTTGGCCGAAGCGATGGGGAAGAAGAAACTTGCAAGTCTTTACGATTCCTTCAAGGAAGCCGGTATCTACCCGCAGGTGAGCAAATCCAATTCGATTACACTTGAGGCAGCAGTCACTGGCGAAGTGAAGTACGCGGAAAGGAATGAATAATGGCAGCCGTTCTGGGACTGATCATCGGCGTCGTCATCGGCGTGTTCGTCAAGCCGGACATTCCGATCATCGTGCAGCCTTATCTACCGATTATGGTGGTCGCTGCTCTTGACGCCCTGCTGGGTGCCGCGCGAGCCTATTTCGAGCGCAGCTTCTCCGACCGCGTGTTTGTGATCTCCTTCCTCGCCAACGTGGTGACGGCAACACTGCTCGTGTTCCTCGGCAACCAGCTCGGCGTCGGTTCGCAGCTGCAGACAGCCGTCATCGTCGTACTCGGCATCCGCATCTTCTCCAACGTGTCCGCGATCAGACGCTTCATCTTCCGAGGCTGACAAGGGTACTGACGTATGGCACGTAAAGCACAATCAGACAACATGCTGGAGAAAATGCGCGACCAGCATGTACAAGACAAGGTCAACGACTGGATGGAAACCGGGTCGTTTCCCACGGTGCGTAAGAAGCCCCGGAAGGATCTCAACCATGCCAGCAACAAATCACGGTTACTATCCTCGATTCTCATCGCTCTGATGTGCGCGTTGTTGGGTTTCGCCTACATGAGCCAGATCAATAACACTAAATCCACGTACGAAACGATGGACGAGAGTGAACTGGTAAGGCTGCTGAACGAGTCGAATACGCAAATCTCCAATCTCGAGCAGCGTAAAACCCAGTTGAACAGCCAGCTCAACTCGCTGAAATCGGCGGCTAACGAGCAGGAGCAGGCGCGTAAGATCGCCAAGCAAAACGAGGAGACCAGCGGCTTGATTTCCGGCAGACTCCCGGCAAAGGGTCAAGGCGTGACCATCCGAATCGGACGAGGCTCGATGACTAAAGTGGACGCCTCAATCATGTTCAACCTTATCGAGGAACTTCGCAATGCCGGTGCCGAGGTAATCGCCATCAATAACGTGCGCGTCATCACCTCCACCTACATTCAGGACGCCGAGGAAGGTTTGATTGTGGATGGCACCACCATCAAGCCCACATACACAGTGAAGGCCATTGGCAATCCGCAGGAACTGTCCAACGCAGTCGATATCGCCGGCGGTGTGGGCGCTCAGCTCCAGGTGAAATACGGGTCCAACGTCAACGTACAGCCTTCTGACAGCATCATTATCGACGAAGTACGCGAAGCTACGCAAAACCAGTATGCAAAGACGGTAGAATAGGAGATTATGACCAACCCGATTCCTAGCGCAGGCGAAACCACCATTATCGGCCTGCCCGCGATTAATGTACTGCCCATTACCACCACCGGCGATCGACCGCTGACTCAAGAGGATCTGGACACCATCACCAGATTGTCCGAGGGAACGGCATTGCTGATTTCCGCCAGGGGAGCGGTCTCAGGTTCTCGTTACTTGCTTGACGAGGATGAAATCACCGTCGGTCGTGATCCGCGAGCTGATATTCTGCTCGACGACTCCACCGTATCCCGTCAGCATGCCGTGTTCCGCAGGGTCAACGGTCAGTTCTTTGTGGTTGACGCAGGAAGTCTGAACGGCACCTACGTGAACCGTCAGCGTGTTGATCAGGCGGCGCTGAAGAACGGCGACGAAATCATGATCGGTAAATTCCGCCTCGTGTTCTTCACGAAATCTGCCATTATTTCCCAATAGTCCACACCTAGCATGGGGTTAGACTGATTGCAGAATTGCAATCATGTGATTACACCAGTGTGAGTCATATGCGAGACACGCATAAGTTAGGGGAGTGCCATGGGACAGGCCGGGCTGCATCTTCATGTTTCGCTTGAGGACCGTCAGAATCTGAACGCTGACGCGATTCAGGGGGAGTTGTTCTCCAACGTCGATACTGAGGAGATCAAGCGCGGCTACCGTGGCACTGTGGCCTCCAAGGTGGCCGGCATCACGTACCGACAGCTCGATTATTGGGCACGCAAGCAGATTGTTGAGCCGTCCATCACGCCGTCTCATGGCTCCGGTTCACGACGACTATACTCGTTTAAGGATGTGGTGATTCTCGCTGTATCCAAGAAGTTGCTTGATGCCGGTGTGAATCTGCAGAACGTGACGGCGGCTATCGGATTCTTGACTCAACGCAGCACCGATCAGCTGGCCAATGTGACCATCATGTGCGATGGTCAAAACGTACATGAATGCACAACCAGCGAACAGATGCTCGAACTGTTGCAAAGCGGTAAGGCAGTGTTCGCCGTGTCGGTGGGTTCGTTGTGGCACCAGATTGAGACGGCCTTGGAACAGGAAGAATATGTTGATCTTGAGGCCAAGCCGCTGACGATTGCCACGGGCCGTCCGATTGATGAACTGACCGCCATGAGGATGCGCAAGAAGCTCGAGGCACAGCGCTTGCAACGCGCAACCGCCTGATACATGTATGGTTGTTGGCGACTTGCCGGCTTTGGTCGGCAGGTCGCTTTGTTGTATGTGTTGCTTTTGTTGCCGGCCATCTTATGTTTTTTATATGTTGCGGTGATTATTATGACTGATTGGAGGACCGGGTGAACGGGATTGTTGTCGGATTGTTGCCGGGCGTTCTGTGGATGGTCGCCGTCATCTTTGCTGTGTCCATCATCATTATAACGGTCAGCCGAGGCCATCTGTTCACGCCGAGACGCCGGCGACCGCCGGTCGATCCGGTCGACTGGTCGATGGTGAAAACGCATTTCATGTCGTTTGCGGCGGCGCTGATCCCGTTTCCCGTGTTGACGTTTACAGCGGATTTGATGGATGCGGATATACTCGCGTTCTATGATCGTGCGCAATTGCCCGGTGCAATCATCGTATACGCGCTGGTGCTGTTGGAACTTGTCGCCATGTATCTGCAGGCGCGCAACGCTTCGGAATCCGCGATGGATGGCCGTCTGGGCGTCGCCGCCCGCCGGGATGATGACGATGCCGGAATCGTGCCCGATAGAGCGAGGAGCGGGAATGAGGGAGACATGGACACACAGGGCGAAGACTGATTGGATGGCTGATGCGGGGGAGGGACATGCAACCGTCGACCGGGTTGGGTGAAGGGAGACCCTGACATATATCGGTATCGACATTTAACTATGCCTCATAGTATTGGAATTAATCAGACAAGCTCACCATCACCGCCATAAAAGCCGGGTACTGAACTACCCGCGCATCAGCGCATCCGGCTGGGTGTGTGCAATCCTTACGCTCAGGGGAAGGGCCCCGATGACTGCACCAGCGACGGTGATGGCGAGCATTTCAAGCGCCAGTACCGGATCGAAAACCACCGAATCCAGATTCGTGAGATTCAACAGATCGCCGGAATCAACGGAATGCGCCAGCAGCAAACTGAAACCCGCCCCCAAGATGATGCCCGCGATGCCCGCTGCGACGACAAGTTGAACGACTTGGACGAGTGCAAGGGCGCTCAGTTGCCCGGCCGTGTATCCAAGGCATCGGAGCAGCGCCAACGAACGTTTGCGCTGCTTCATCCATATCACGCTCAGAAATAAGCCGAACACCAGGGAGCACACAAGCACAATGGGGAACATGAACCTGCCTATGCTCATAAGTGCGGCAAGAATGCCCGTGACATCCTGCTGCCCCGCGGCACCGGCCACTCCGAATCCCATGGCGGCGAGTTTCTTCTGGACCAAGGGGACATTATCGCCCGAATCGACTTGAACGTATGCGAATGTGTATGATTCCTGGACATTCCCGTCGAACAGGGCATCCATTGTGTTTTCGGAGACATAGGACGGATTCTCGCCATCCTTGTCGGGTACGGAGTTGTCGTAGATTCCCACCACCTTGAGTGGAATGGTTCTATACGATCCTTGATATTTACCGTTGATATGCGTGTACCCGAACATGACGGTCTTGCCGTACAGATGCCTGAGGCTGCCTCCGGGAACGGAATCGGGTAGGAGAATCTCGTCGTCCTGCAGGGAGACGGGCCTGTCTCCCTTGATCATTTTCGGAAGCCTCGGTTCGAAATACGTGGTGGCCCACAGCGATCCGGGGCTGACCGTTGGAGATGGCCAGTCGCCTTCGTCGGCCAAATCCAGATCGTGCTGCATCCATGGAACCACGGAAACGACATGTCCCAGTCCTGATACTTCGGAAAGTGATTCCCCGTCCAAGACGCGTGCGTCCGGACGAATCGTGCTGAGCTCGATGACGGATACGTTGGAGTGCTTCTCGACATTGCTTGCATGGGACCGAACCGCACTGACCACAAAACCCTGAAGGCAATAACATACGGCGACAACGATCGCCAACATGACAACCAACGCCCGCGATGTTCTGAACGTATGCGTTCGCTCAAACCACGCGAGTCGTAGAACCTTTCTCATCAGCTCACAACCACCTTCCCGGCCTCAAGACGCAGCGATTGGGACTCCAACCCATCCAGACGAGGATCGTGGCTGGCCAGCAAAATCGCCACACCCCTTTCCCTCAGCATGCGAATGGCCGATGCCACCTCATCGGCGGCCGCGTCATCGAGCGATGCCGTGGGCTCATCCAGCAAAAGCAGCCGAGGCCTGTTAATCAGCGCACGGCATATTCCGGCACGTTGAAGTTCGCCGCCGGAAATCCTGCCCGCCTTCACATTCGCCAGCCGCCGAATTCCAAACCGGGAAAGCAGCTCAAGGCATTCTGCGCTGTTCCCTTTCCCTTGATCCGCAACAAGAAGATTCTGTAACACCGTCAGATGACCAAACAAGTTCGCATCCTGAAAAACGATTCCGATGCAGGCGGCGCGAAGCCGATCGCGGGATTTCTCAGTGGTCGCCTTTTCGCCGCACACATGTACGCCGCCGCGATCCGGCACCGTAAGAAGACCCGCGATTCTGAGAACCGTTGTCTTTCCGGAACCGGAATCGCCTTGAATTCTAAGAACTTCCCCACACTCCAGCGAAAAGGATATCGGTCCGAGAACGAACCGGCGGTTTTTGTCCCTTGCATAACGTTTCGACACGTGGTTGAAGACGAGAACGCTGCTTTCGATGTCCCGCATCATAATGGCGCTGCCCCCGATCTATAGGCGTAATAGGTGAGTGTCAGACTGCACACGCCAGTCAGTGAACCATCTATCGCGATCATTTGAGTCGAGTTCTTGCAACCGAAGAGTTTCTTGATCGCCGGACGGGATATGCAGGAACTTTGCTCGGTGCCAGTCAGAGCGTCGGCGGCCAGGAGTGTTTGCTGCACATACGGAGAGTCCCCAGACGCCCATGCGCACAAATCTGAACTGAGATCCGAAAAATACTCTGGTATCTGACTTCCATTACCAAACAGGTATCTGGTTATCATGGCCGAAGTCGCGAGTCTCTCGGTCTGCTCGTTGGTAAGCGGGTTGAAGGGAACCAGCATGGTTGTCGGGGTGAAGTCGGAATCCAGAACAGCTACCGGTTCCGCGAGTGAAAGATACTCCGCCAGACCGTCGCTTGCAACATTCTTCGGGAAAGATTGCTCAACCTGTTTCACAATTCCATCGCTGGATTCCCATCGCGTATCCTTGAAGTTCTTCAAGGCCACATAGGCTTTTAGTCTCATGGCAAGCGGATTCCGTTCATCCTTGGCATAAGCGTATAGGGAATCCAGAGTGCGTTGAGTAGATACCTTGTCATGATTCTCGCCCACCATCTGAGACACCATGTAGGTGGCGTTGATTCGTGATTCCTCAGTGTTTCGAGTGTCTAACTCGGGCATATCGAAAAGCCCATCCGCGGTACTGAGGGCACGAAAAGAATCAAGGGTCTTGCGCGTTGCCCCACGTTGCTCCAAAGCTTGGTAATCCGCTTGGTGAAATTGCACCATTGCGACTGCCGCACAGCTCGATATAAGGAGCACGGCAGCAGTCGCAACGGTGACGATCAGTCTACGCTTGGTCCGAGTGAACGCCGCTAAAGATCTGGAACGCTTCATGGTATGCTCCTTTGCTGTACCTTAATAAAATGCGTTCAGCCAATACGAACGATTACGATTGTCGGAACCACTGGATGGTGTTCACATCATCCGATATTACTACAATACAACAACGCAGCGGCATCACCCGTTGTCTAATTGAAAGTGCAACACCCGTTAGATTGGAGATTGTCCGGATAACCAGTCCGAAGGGATGTTGCACCTATGGGGGAAGCATGTTCGCGCCTGTCGGAAGAGGAACGCCGGGGCATCCGGATCGAGATCGG
>NZ_VULV01000013.1:0-93585 GCF_009696495.1 Bifidobacterium sp. WCA-178-WT-4B
CGGGCTCGCTTATCGCAGTTGTTCCGTTGATCATCGCATTCATGTTCCTGCAAAAGTACTGGCAGTCTGGCCTCGCGGCCGGCTCTGTCAAGCAGTGAACCCTCGGCCGCACGGTCCCTACGATCACACATTCGTTGCCTTGGCGACCGTGCGGCATCCATCTGTTTGAAAAAACAACAAGATAGTAATTCATGACACACAAAGGAGTAATCATGAAGAAGAGTATTCGCCTTATAGCTGCTGTAGCAGCATTGGCCATGACTGCTGGAGCGGCTGCCTGCGGCTCTGGTACTTCGCAGAAAAACAATAAGGCTGATGTATCTTTGAATGATATTAATTCCGCTTTAACCGATACCTCAAAAACAACGGATTTGACGGTATGGGCATATTCGGCTAAGCAAATCGAAGGTCCGGTCAAGGCTTTCCAGGAGAGATATCCTCATATCAAAATTAACTTCGTCAATACAGGCGCTGCATCTGATCATTTCACGAAATTCCAAAACGTTGTTTCTGCCAATAAAGGCGTTCCGGATGTAGTACAAATGTCGATCAGCGAATATGAGCAGTATGCGGTTAGCGGAGCGCTCCTAAACTTTGAATCAGATGAAATCGAAAAGGCTTGGGGAACGCAGTATGCACAAGCAGCGTGGAAAAATGTGCACTTTGGTGGTGGACTGTATGGCACCCCGCAGGATGCTGCACCTTTGGCCCTATATGTTCGAAAGGACATTCTCGATGAGCATGGGCTGAAAGTTCCCACTACTTGGCAAGAATTCTATGATGAAGGAGTCAAGCTTCATAAGCAGGATCCAAGTAAGTACATGGGGTTCATTTCCTCTAGCGATACTTCTTTGTTCGGTGTATTACGTACCGTTGGCGCAAAGCCTTGGACGGTAAAGGATACAACGAATATTGATTTCTCGCTAACCACAGGTCGGGTGGCGGAGTTCATTAAATTCATTCAGAAGTGCCTGGATGATGGAGTTCTTCGTGCTGCTGCTACCGGTACAGATGAATTTAATCGTGAAGTCAATGATGGCGTATATGCAACCAGATTGGAAGGGTGCTGGCAAGGCAATATCTACAAGGATCAGAATCCTTCTTTGAAGGGTAAGATGGTCGTCGCCCATCCTTTGGCATGGGGTAATGATGGAGAATCGTATCAGTCTGAGTCTACTGGCTCCATGTTCTCTGTTTCATCAGCTACACCAAAGGATAAGCAAGCAGCGGCATTGGCTTTCATTCAGTGGGTCAATGGCAGCAAGGATGGAGTTTCTGAGTTCTTGACGGCAAATAAAGGTAATTACTTTATGGCCTCTAACTATTATCAGAAGGATAAGAGCAAGCGAGATCAGCAAGAAACAGACGGATATTTCGCAAATACTAATGTGAATGAGATCTATTTTGAGTCTATGGATAAAGTGAACATGGACTGGGATTATATTCCATTCCCTGCGCAGCTCACAGTTGCGTTTGGTGATACCGTAGCTCCTGCTCTGACAGGTAAGGGAGACTTGTTGACTGCATTTACCAAGTTGCAGGATAACCTTAAGTCTTACGCCGAGGATAACGGTTTTAAAGTCACCACTGACGCAGACTGATAACCGCCCATAATATGTTGTTGCGGGGAGGATGGCTGGTCTGCCGTCCTCCCTTTTTGAGATTAAACATCTTTCCAAGGAAGCGCACTGTGAGCGTTATCACCAAAGTCACCACGTATGATTTCCGGTTCCCGACATCGGCCACGTTCTCGGGTTCCGATGCCATGAACCCTGATCCGGATTACTCCTCCGCCTACGTCGTCGTCTCCACGGATGCCGGTGACTCCGGCAATGGATTCGTCTTCACCATCGGTCGTGGCAACGATGTCGTCGTCCGGGCCATCGACTCCATGTCCGAGACCCTTATCGGTCGTAACGTCGAGGAACTGCTCGACAACATGCGTCTCGCATGGGATCTGTTCGTGCGCGATTCGCAGCTGCGCTGGCTCGGCCCTGAGAAGGGCGTCGAGCACATGGCCATCGGCGCCGTGCTTTCGGCCCTGTGGGACCTCAAGGCCAAGCGCGCCGGCAAGCCGCTCTGGCTGCTCCTTTCCGAGATGGAGCCTGAAGAGCTCGTCGCGACGCTTGACTTCCGTTACCTGACCGACGCCCTCACTCCGCAGGAGGCCATCGATATTCTGCGCGCCGCCCAGGAAGGCAAGGCGGAGCGTATCGCCCACCTCAAGGAAGTCGGTTACCCGGGATATTCGACCGCCGCCGGATGGCGTGCGGTCGGCAAGATACAGAGAAGTATGTGCAAGATACGGAGAAGTATATGAATGCGATAAGTATTGCGCTTCCATTCCGACAGTGGAATTATTTGCGTTGTCTGTCTAATGTGATTCGACCAGATGGGACGTCGATAGTCGGTCCTATTCCGTGTGCTGGTGATGTGGAGTTGATCATCCATTAGTGCCTCATATGCATATCGGCTATCAATGTGGGTAGGTGAAGGAGATATACGCAAGAATATCTAAGATATAAGTTCAAATTCTTAATCTTTTCAATGTTGATTTATATGTGTCTGGAGTGATAATGTCAAAAATAATTAATTATAGTGAAGTACTGGAATCCAAACGTCTGATGGTTGGCGTCTTGTCGGTGTCTTTCTTATTGTCCGCTGGTAATGCTATTAGCGGAACGATTCACGCGATGGAAGAAGCGTTCTCGAATATTTCGAAAGCCAATATTGAGACACTAACGACCATACCGACAGCGGGAATTATGCTCGGAACCGTCCTCTCGGGTGTTTTCTCGAATTATCTAGGAAAAAAGAAATCCGTGCTCGCGGGTTTGATTATCGCTTTGGTTGGCGGTGTTATCCCCGCGTTCCTGCCTCAATACTGGCCAATCTTTATTTCGCGTTTCCTCTTTGGCGTGGGCATGGGTATCTTTAATCCGCTTTCTGTGTCCTATATCACCGATCTGTATGTGGGGGATCGTCAGCGTAGTCTTCTTGGATACCGCAATGCGGTTAGCAATCTGGGTGATACCATCATGCTTTTCGTTGCTGGTATCTTGATTACCTTTGGTTGGAATATCACCTATCTGGTCTTCTTCGCCTTGCTGATACCGATTGTTTTAATAATTTTGTTCGTTCCAAAGGAATTCGATAATTTCGATATCAGGAACAGTGCTCTGGATGAGAATGGTCAGATTAGTGACAGTGTGTCTGATGTCAAACCATCTACGAATCTCAAGGTGATCGAGGTTGGCGTTGTATTTATGGTTATCACTATGCTATATAACGCGATCCCGCTGAAATTTGCGAGCTATATTGTCACGGAGCATATCGGCACTGCCTCGACCGCCACATGGATCTTCAGCTTCCTGGTCTTGGCGGGCATTTTCTCCGGCGTGCTGTTCGAGAAGATTTCCAAGGTTTTCAAGCGTTTGACGGTGTTCGTATTCGAGATTGTTATTGGCGTCGCCTATATCACGATTGCGTTCACCTACAACATTCCGTTGCTGACGGCTTTGGTGTTGATCTCTGGCTTTGGTTGGGGTATTATCAACCCGGCATTGACAGCGCGACTCGTAGATGTGTCGCCGATTAACTCTATGAATCTGAGTACTTCAATAATTGTTATCTTTATCAGTGTTGGTTCTCTTATTTCCCCGTACTTCTTCGCAATGTTCGCGGGCTTGTTCGGTAACGATTCGGCTGCGTTCGCTATTGTTGTCGGTGGTGCCCTGTATGTGGTCATGGCCGTGCTTGATTTCATCAAAATAAAGAAGAACAAGGAGCTGAGCATCTGATTGATTCGTGGTTGGAATCGTTGACGACGATTCCAACCCGGCAATCGGAAGCCGTTCCATCGCAACAAAGGAGTTCAATGATGTCCACCGCAACTGGTTTCCCAAATCGCCAGATTAATCTGGATTTTCATACCAGTCCTTACGTTGAGCATGTCGCCGACGATTTCGACGCCGAGGAATTCGCGGAACGTCTGCATCGTTCTCACGTAAACTCGATAACCTGTTTCGCCCGTGACCATCACGGCTACCTGTTCTATCCCTCGAAGCGCCATCCCGAGCTCGTGCATCCGCACCTGTCGGACAGGAATCTCCTGCTTGAGCAGATAGACGCATGCCACAAGCGCGGCATCCGCGTCCCCGTCTACACGAGCGTGGGATGGGACGGGTACAGCGCGCTCAACCATCCCGAGTGGCTTGCCCGGGACCCCCAAGACAATGTAATAAACGGATGCCCGTCGGTTCCAAAGCCGAACTTCTACGATTCGCTGTGTCTGAACAGCAATTACAGGGCCTATCTCATCGATCACCTCAACGACATCATCGACAGCCTCGGCCCGGACCGCGTCGACGGGCTCTTCCTGGATATCTTCTCCTTGGTGCCGTGCGACTGCCCGCGTTGCCGGGCGCAGATGGAGCGTCATGGCCTCGACCACACCGATATCCGCCAGCGGGAACGGTATTCGGCCATCCTGCTTGACGAGTTCCGTCGTGAGGTCCACGACCTCGTGGATGATCGGGTGCCTGGCGCGACTCTGTTCTTCAACGGTGGGCATATCGGCCCCTCGAACAAGACCTCGTTGGACACGTTCACCCATCTGGAGGTCGAGAGCCTGCCAAGTGGTTTTTGGGGCTACGACAACTTCCCAATCGTGATGAGGTACGTGCGCAATCTCGGCAAACCCGTGGTCGGCATGACGGGCAAGTTCCACACGGCTTGGGGTGATTTCCATTCGCTGAAGAACGAGGACGCGATGGAATACGAGTGCTTCCAGATGCTGACGATGGGCGCCGGCTGCTCCATCGGGGACCAGCTCCATCCGAGAGGCGGGTTGTCCGACGCCACCTATGATCTGATCGGACGGGTCTACTCCCAGGTGGAGGCCCTCGAACCGTACACGCTGAACACCGACACGATGGCGGACATAGCGGTCATGACGCCGGAACGCGAATGGAACATGGACAGCGCGCTGTCCGATTCGTTGATCGGCGCCAACCGGATGCTCACGGAACTGGGATGCCAGTTCGACATCATCGATCCGGACATGGACTTCACGCGGTACGGGCTCATCGTCCTTCCCGACGAGATCGTGTCCTCCCCCGAACTCCAACGGAAGCTGTTGGACTACGTGCATGGCGGCGGCAAGGTCGTCGGCACGTACATGTCGATGGACAACGGCTGCGACGAGACCAATCCGCTGTACGGCAACAGGATGCTGGGTGATTCCTATTGGGATCGGGATTTCATCATGCCGAACGACGAGGTCGGGGCGCGTCTGCCCAAAGAGGAGTTCGTCATGTACGAGCGTGGCGCGCGGGTGAGGACGGCGGGATCGCGGGTGCTGCTGGATTCGGTCGAACCCTATTTCAATCGTGAGGGGAGGTATTTCTGCTCCCACCTGCATGCCCCCTCGGCCGGGAGGGTCGGGTTCCCCGCGGCGACGCGGTACGGCGACGTCGTCTATTTCTCCCACCCGTTGTTCCGTATCTACAAGGATTTCGCCCCGTCGTGGGTCAAGGCGATATTCGCCGACGTCCTCGATCTGCTGATGCCGAGGCAGCTGGTGCGCAAGGATGACGGGCATACGGTCAGCGGGCTGGAGGTGCAGCTGCGCCGTTCGGGTTCGCGCAATTCGTTGATGCTGCATTGCCTGTATTATCCCTGCAAGAAGTCGGCCGCCAACCTGTACACGATCGACGAGAAGGTTCCGCTGTTCGACCAGCGCGTGCGCGTGTATGTGGGCGACGCCGAGATCGAGTCGGTTCGCGCGGTCCGGCAGGGCGAGGTGATCTCCGAACGGGACTACACCGTGGCCGACGGGTATGTTGATCTGAACGTTCCCAAGATCGACGGGTACGAGATCATCGAGTTGTCGCTGAAATGACGCACTGACTCAAAATCCCGGTCTAACGGCCGACATGGGGGTCTGGAATCGTCTCTAAGCCTTTGCCGAAGGCTCAGAGACGTTGCATGCGGCTGCCTGAGGAGTGGAAGACCCTTGTGTTCCGCACCCTTGGGTCACAGCCGCTTCGGGCGCGGAGTTTTCGTTGTTTCAGGACTGGATTCCGTGTGCCCCGTCTTGTCGGCGCGTGGCATCAGGCATTGGTCAGAGCGCTGACTCGCTGGGGTGACTCCAATGATGTCGGCCGTATTCGACGAATACGGCTCGTACACGTCCTCATGGTCGGCGGTCTGCGCGAAATCCATCGCCGAAGACGAGGACTGGTGGAACGAACTTTCGTCCGCCTATCAGTGGGTGATGTCTGAAATGGGGCACAAGGGAATGCCGCGTCCGGACCCGGATGCGGCCCCGTTGTGGGCGTGGGTGCGCTGGGTCGATTCGAAAAGCCGGGCGCGCACCCGTCCCGACCGCCGGTATCCGGGTTTCCGCAACCAGTACGACGGGTTGGAGCTCCTGCATCTGCAGGTCGATGAGAATCGTGTATTGTGCACGGATTTCGACCAGTACCATTGTGTGATCAACCGGTGGCCGTGCGCCCCGTTGGATGCCGACAGGTGGCCTCCCGCCGAATGCGACCGGTGGCTGGACGAGCATTGGGACGACCCGGCCGACATGAAAGCGGTCCAGTATCGGAAGAACACGATCGTGGATCCGAAACGTCTGCCGGACCGGTGGATACAGGCCTGCCTGTGGACGGTCACGCCCGAAGATGTGTTTGATGTGCGCCGTGCGTGCGGGAAACCGGATACCATTGGGAATCTGGATGATCTGAGGAGCAGGGCGGCCAGGTTTGCCGAATCATGGGCTGGACGCGGCGACGAGAAATCCGAGACCCAACAGTATTGGCGGGACCTGTTGGACAAGGTGCTGCTCATTCCGGACACGAGCGACGGGCAGACGCTCTGGTTCGAACGTCGCACCGCATTGGGCGGTTTCATCGACGCGCTCATGATTCAGGCCCGCGTGCTCGTGGAGCAGAAGAGCCTCGGCGTGGATTTGGACAAGCCGGAGCCGCGCCGGGGGAGCATGGTCACGCCCGTCCGACAGGCGAAACGGTATGCGGACGCCCTGATCGCTGATCCCGGTTTTTCAGGACGCATGCCTTCTCCTGGAAAGGAGCGGAGAGCAATGGATTACAGCGAATTCGACGCCCTGCCATTGGAGACCGATATGGTTTCCATCAGCAAGGACCCGTCGCACGACGGCATTCGCGACATGTCCTCATTGGAAAAGGCTGGTGAAATCGTCTCCGCACGAATCGGGAGATTGGGCGGACTCCGTTGGGAATCGCGGATAGGAGCGGGGTGTCAACTGGTAACTAGGGTGTGTTTACACTATCTAGGTTTTGTGTGATGATTGGCGTATGTGTACGCCGGGGTATGGCATCACGCTTGACCGGTTCATGAGGGTCGCGCACCTGTTGCCGCGCCAGAGGGGCAACGTGGCGGTCGACAACTACAGGTTCGTCAACGCCCTGCTGTGGATGTGCAGGACGGGAGCCCCGTGGAGGGACCTGCCGGAGTGCTACGGCAAGTGGATCACCGTCTGCCGGCGGTTCGACCGCTGGTACGGGAACGGCGCGATGGAACGCCTGTTCACGGCATTGCAGGAGGAGCGGATCATCGGGGTGGAGATCCGGGTGCTCGCCATGGACTCCACGAGCGTGAAGGTCCACCAGCACGCGCCCGGCGCGTTCATGGGAGCCAGCCTGCTCATGGACCGCGCCTACGAGGGGGATTCCACCCGCCTGCTGGCGGAGTCGTTCGGCCTGACGCCGGTCGTGCCGCCCAAGAAGAACCGCACGGACCCATGGGACTACGACAGGGAGGCATACAAGGGGCGGAGCATGGTCGAACGCGTCTTCAACCGCATGAAGCACCACCGCAAGGCCGCCACCCGCTACGACAGGCTCGACGAGACCTTCCTCGCCGCGCCCGGCTCATCCTCATCGCCATCTACCTGAAAACACAGCCAAAAACTCAAAGTGTAAATACACCCTAATTCATGATTGGTATGCGTAGATGAGCCTGTACAGTGAAAGCTATGCGTGTAATTTCTGGACGATTCAAGGGTGTGGCGCTTGCTACGCCGAAAACGGGTACCCGGCCTACCACGGATCGCACCAAAGAGGCGATTTTCTCGCACCTCGACTCATGGGGAGTGCTGGATGACGCCCGTGTACTGGACCTGTTCGCCGGTACTGGTGCGTTGGGCATCGAAGCGCTGAGCCGTGGCGCGCGAGAACTCGTGGCCGTGGAAAGTTCCCGGCCTGCGGCGGCGCTGATTACCAAGACCTTGTCGCAGTTACAGAAGAACCGTTCGTGGGATGCTTCGCTCAAGGCCCGTGTGCTGGTCAAAAAAACCGAGCAAGTGGCTGGCGGCTTTGGTGAATCCTTTGACGTGATATTCATTGATCCGCCCTACGCCTATGAGACCGCTGAATGCAATCAGTTGTTGGCCAATCTGGCGGTGGGCAGCGCCACCAACGAGAACACCGTGATTATGCTCGAACGCTCGGTACGCTCCGACACCCCCACCGCCCCCGAAGGCTGGCAAATCACTGAAAGCCGCAACTACGGCGAAACCGCCGTCTTCTACATCGAATCCGCGGATGACGACTCGGATATAGAGCGTTCCGACGATTCCGCCGCGTAGTGAATCTCCCACCGTGTGGTGAATTAATCGGCGAGCCGGCGCGGATGGGCGGCGGAGACCTCCCAGCCCAAGGCCATCAGGGTCTTGCGGTCGGCCTTATCCAGCGCCTTGCAATCCAGTGCCGCGATAAGGTCTGGCCGAATCTCGGCGGTGCGGGCCAGCGCTTCGTCGCGGCGAAAACGGTCCACCTTGCCGTGGTCGCCGGACAACAGCACGTCCGGCACCGCAATACCACGCCACACGGCGGGCTTGGTGTACTGGCGATGTTCAAGCAGTGCGCCCTCGCCGGTATAGGACTCCTCCACGATCGAATCGGGATTGCCCATGAACCCGGGCATCAGGCGGGTGATGGCCTCAAGCATCACCGATACCGCTACTTCGCCACCGTTCAGCACATAGTCACCAATCGAATATTCGCGTACATCGACGCCCTGGGAGCGGTAGTAGTCCGGGATGCGCGCATCGTAGCCCTCATACCGGCCGCAGCCGAACAGCAGATGGTCGGCATGGCTGAGCTCGGTGGCGTCGCGCTGGGTAAACAACGGGGCCGATGGGTTCGGGAAGATGAGCACCGGTGTGCCGGATGGGGCGGAGGAGTCAGACGGCCGCGAGAATCCCAGCAGTTCGTCCAGGCATTCGCTCCACACTTCGGGCTTCATCACCATGCCGGCACCGCCGCCGACTGGCGTGTCATCCACCGAATGATGCACATCGTGGGTCCAGTCGCGCAGGTTATGCGCCTTGATCTCCAACAATCCCTTGGCCTGGGCTTTGCCCATCAGGCTGAGGTTCATCACCTCAAAGTATTCGGGAAACACGCTCACGATATCGATCTTCATGTTATCCAGCCTAACGGTAGCCCCGCCCGCATTACACGGCCACCACTACACTATTGCGGTGATGAATACGACGATGAGAATCCCCACCCGCAAAAAGCCCGAAGTGTTGTCCCCGGCCGGCAACCTGAGGGGTCTGAAAACCGCGGTCGATTATGGTGCCGACGCCGTCTACTGCGGCGGCAAAGCCTTCGGCATGCGATCGGCTCCCAAAAACCTTAGCCTTGAGGATTTCGAGGAAGGATCGCGCTACGCCCATGAACGCGGCGCTCGCGTGTACGTGACCTGCAACGTGCTGCCGCGCAACAACGAGGTCGAAGCCATGCGTGAGTACGTCGGCCAGCTCAAAGACACCGGCGTGGACGCGCTGATCGTCTCCGATATCGGCGTGATGATGATGGCCCGTCAAGTGGCTCCGAATCTGGAACTGCACGTATCCACCCAGGCCGGCGTGACTAATTATCAGGCTGCGAACGCCTTCTACGAGCTTGGTGCTCGCCGTGTGGTGTTGGCCCGCGAGATGGACTTGCAGGCCGTGCGTGATATTCGCGCCAACATTCCCGATGACCTCGACATCGAATGCTTCGTCCACGGTGCCATGTGCATGGCCTTCTCCGGCCGCTGCCTGTTCTCCAACTATCTGACCGGCCGCGATGGCAATCACGGCGAATGCGCCCAGCCATGCCGCTGGAAGTATTCGATCGTGGAAGAGAAACGCCCCGGCCAGTACTTCCCGATCGAACAGACCGAGAACGGCGCCTATCTGTTCAATTCGCAGGACATGAATATGCTGGGGCACTTGGATGATTTGATTGACTCCGGTGCCACCAGCCTCAAAATCGAAGGCCGCGCGAAAAGCGCCTACTATATCGCCGCCATGACCAATGCCTACAAAACCGCGGTTAATGAATACATGATTCAACGCGGTTTTGAAGACGCTGATGGCAATGTTTTGAAGCCTTTCCGTGACCGTGTGATTCGCCCGGGCGACCCCGATTTTGGCCAAGGAACCGAAGATCAAGTGATGCGCAATGCCGATGCCGCGTTCGCCGGTGTGGCCGATGAGGGATATGACCGTGGCTCTGATACTGCGGTTGCCGATTCGATCACCGGCTCGGTTGCCGCAGAACGTGACCGCGTGACGGTTGCTGATGCCGCCGACTCAACTGCCTCTGGTACGCCGGCCGGCACCGCCGTCGAACCCGACGGCATGAGCTCTCACGCCCGTTCCACGCGCCGCAAGTCCAACACCGCGGTCGAACAGATTGAGACCGATTGGAAGCATGCGGCCGTTCGCCCGGCCCCACACGTCGAACTGCCCGAATGGCTGCTCGAGGAAACCGACAAGGTGGCCCACCGCGACTACTCCACCGGCTTCTATTACCCGGAGCACAAGGTCACACAGAACACCGACCGCTCCGCCTACTTCCGCTCATGGCTGGTAGTGGGCGAAGTGCTGAGCTGGAGCGCGGACGAAGACGGACGTGTCACGCTGATGAGCCGTAACAAGATTGAGCCAGGTCAACAGGTCGAATTCCTGCTGCCTGGCGAGAGACCATTGGTCTTTACCGTGCCGGAAACCGGCCTGCGCGATGCCGATGGCGCGCCAGTACCCGCCATCAATAATCCGGCGCACGTGTTCTCGATGCCCTGCCCGCACCAGGTGCCCATCAACGCCGCCATCCGCTCGCGCACCAAAAAGCCCACCCTCAAAGCCGAATAACCTACCACTCCGTCCCCTCTGGCGGAGGGCTGTCAGCCGTAGGCTGACTGGGGTGGTCATGGGAATCATGAACACCGCCCGCACCCAAGAAAGAATGCCTCATGCCTGAATACAGCGAAGAAATCCTCGATTCCAACAGCATCAGCTCTACCGATAAAGCCGGTCGCCCTATTCCGGTGACCATCCCCATCGCACTGGCCCCCGGCATCAAGGTGGTGTACACCACGCGACTGGGCGGCCTGAGCGCCGGCGATTACGGCAACCTGAACCTCGGCGGCAAGTCCGGCGACGAACCTGAGGCCGTGCTGTCGAACCGCATCGCACTCGCCGAAGCGGTGCAAGCCCGCCTATCGCTGGTCTCCCAAGTACATTCCGGCGTGGCTGTGGACGTGGACGACTCGTTCGTCATCAACACCCCCTTCGGCTTCGACGTGTCCGGCACACATGGTGAGACTGACACTCCGCACGTCATCGAGGCGGACGGCCAGGTCACCGCACAATCCGGCATCGCCCTAGGCATGTTCGCGGCCGACTGCCTGCCGGTGCTGCTGGGCGACCCGGTCACCGGCATCATCGGTGCGGCCCACTGCGGCCGTCGTGGTCTGGAGCGTGGTGTGATCGGCGCCACGGTAGACCTGATGAAGAGCAAGGGTGCCGATCCGGCGAACATCGTGGCCACACTCGGCCCGCGCATCTGCGGCGACTGCTATGAAGTGGGCGACGAGATCGCCGATCAGTTCATCAAGCGCTTCCCGCTGACCAAGACGAAGACCCGCTTCGGTGGTGCCGGCATCGACATCGCCGAAGCCGCGATGATCGACCTCGCTTTCGCCGGTGTACATCAGGTGGTCGATTCGATGCCGCGCGTGCACGCCGCCACCCAGTACCTTGAGGAAGACCCGGAACTCGCCGAACTGTGCCGCACGGACGGCGAAGGCCCGGCCGAGCTCGCGGAGCGCATCGACAACATCAGCCACAGCATGTGCACGCTCGAAAACCCACTGTGGTACTCGCACCGCCGCGCCGCGCTCGCCAACAAAACACACGAAGGCCGCCTCCTCGCCCTCATCGTGCGTGACTAAACGGAGAATGCGAGCACATTCCGTGGAGAAGATGTGATGCAGTTCACGGACGGCCAGCCCTCACCCTACGGTGGTGCCTATGACTGAGAGAGATTTCGATACCCCCGTCGAGACGCCTACCGTCCAGCCGGCCCCCGCTCAGGGCACCAAACCGGCACAAACCGTGCCGGTGGTAGCCGTAGTGCTGGCCGCCGGCTTCGGTACGCGCTTCGACCCCGATAATCCCAAGCAGCTTGTCTCCGTGGGCGGCAAGCCCATCGTGTGCTGGAGCATTGATGCCTTTGAACATTGCGATCGCGTCAGCGACATCGTGGTGGTGGTCAATCCCAAGGTGCGCGGTGAAGTGGAAACGTTGGTTGGCGAGATGGGCTACACCAAGGTACGCGTCATCATTGACGGCGGTGACGAACGTGTGGACAGTACCGCCACCGCGCTCGACATGCTGGCTACGGCTGGCATTCCGGACGATGCCAAGATTCTGATCCATGACGCCGTCCGTCCGTTCGTGGAACAGTCCGCCATCGACGGTTCGATTGATGCGCTCGACCAGTTCACGGCCGCGACCGTGGCCTACGCCTCAACCGACACCGTGCTGTTGACCGAGGATCTGGGCGATTTGAAAGTGGTCAAGTCGGTGCCGGACCGCCCGAACACCTTCCGCGCGCAGACCCCGCAATCCTTCCGCTTCGCGACGATTCGTCACGCTTACGATTTGGCTGCCGCCGACCCGGACTTCCATCCCACCGACGACACGCGCGTAGTGGTCGATTATCTGCCTGATGAACCCGTCGCCATTGTCTCCGGTGCGGAAACCAACCTGAAGATCACCACGCTGGAGGATATTCCCACAGCTGAGCGTATCGCCGAGGAGATTCTCGGTCGTGATCCCAAGGAAGAGGCCCGCGCCCGCATGCACGCCCTGCTGGCCCAAGCGGCCGGCCAGATGCATCGCTAGACTGGCATTATGCGTGAACTCAATGTTGTGATCTCCGGCTTCGACCACTATGACGGCGTGGAGGTCAATCCCGCCGTCGAAGTGCCCAAGGCCATCGCCGAGCAGGGACTGGGCGTCTCCTCTGCTCCGGACGATCCGTTGGAGCAGGTCGCCGTCACCGTTCATGCCGTCAGCATCCCGGTGAGCTTCGCCAAAGCCTGGCCCACGCTGAAAGAGACGATTGAGGCCACCAAGCCCAATATCGTCATCGCCACCGGGCTCAAGCACGCAGCCCGAGGCGTGATGCTTGAACGATGCGCCACCAACCTGATGGACGCGATCAAGCCAGACGCGGACAACGTGACCCCACGCCGCGAACCCATCGATCCCAATGGCCCGGCCGCCTATTGGACCCGCCTGCCGTTGCGCTCGATCCTGAATGATTTCACGGACGATTCGATTCCGGCCACCCTGAGTTCGGACGCAGGTACGTTCGTATGTAATTCGCTGTTCTACAACTTGCTCAACTGGACCGCCACCCAGGAGCAGGTGCTGGGCGGATTCGTCAGCTTCCCTCCGGTCGTTCCGGCGCATTCCAGCCAGCATGGTCTACCACTCGACCAGCAGATCGCCGCTGGCCGTGATGTGGTGCGCGAAGCCGTGCGCTACTATCTCAAGCCCTCCAGCTCCGACATCCTCATCGCCTAGCACGCTGTGCGCCACGCCGGAATAGAACATGGTTCGCACGCATTGTAACGATTGCGCGTCGCTCAACGCTCAGCGCTAGTGCGATGCGCTACAGTGCTTCAAGGATGTGCCAAGAGCTTTATGCGTGTGCGAAAGGAATAAACAGCGATGGTGGATCGTTTCCCGGTGGTGCTGCGAGGATATGACAAGGAGAAGGTCGATGCTGCCTTCGACGCTACTCAGGAGAGTATGAAGCGTGCGCAGCAGACGTTGGCCAGCATGCGTGAGCAGATTGCGGCGGATGACGACCGTATTCTGCAACTGCAGGCCCAACTTCAGGAAGAGAAGAACAAGAAGCCGGAAGGCAACAGCTTCGCTTCCTTGGGAGCGAACGCCCAGCAGATGCTTGCCTCCGCCGAACAGACGAGTACCGAACTGCTGGAACGCGCCAAGCAGGACGCGTCCTCCATCCGTACCACGGCTCAGGCTCAGGCCGAAACACTGATCAACAACGCCAAGCTGGATGCCCAGCATATTGTTGACGACGCCAATGCCAAGGCCGCCTCGATTCTGACGAACGCCAGCAATCAAGCCGAATCAGTGACCACCTCCGCCAACGAGGACGCCGCACAACTGCGCTCCGAAACCGCCAAGACCATCACCGAACAGCGTCAGACCGTCGAGCTTGAGCTCAGCAACGCGCGCGAAGAGCACACCAAGAAGATGGCTTCCGAGCGCTCCACCCAAGAGCGCGAAATCGCCGACATGAAGGCGGAAGCGACCCAGCAGGTCGCCGCAATGCGCAAAAGCGCCAATGAGGAGATCACCAAGCTTAAGTCCGATTCCAACGATCAGATTGAGGCGGCGCTCGCCGAGGCCAACAAGAAGCTCGCCGACGTGCGCGAGCAAGTGTCCAAGATGATGACCGAAGCCCAGCGCAAGGCCAGCGAAATCATTGATGCGGCCAAGACCAAGGGTCAGGAAATCACTGATGAGGCCGAGGTCAAGCGCACCAGCACGATGAGCCAGGTCAACGCCGAGGTCGAGCAGATCCGTCACGACATCGCCGCTCAGCAGGATGAGGCCACGAAGAAGGTCAACGAACTGCTGCAGCACCTCGAAGAGCGTCGCGTGGCGGCCAAGCGGGAAGCCGATGAGCTGGTCGGCCAGGCCAAGAACACTCGCGACCAAGCCGATTCATATGCCGCGTCCAAGCGCGAGGAGGCGGACATCCAGGCCGCCGCAATCGTACATAAGGCGGGCGAGGAAGCCGATGCGCAGATAGAGGAGCGTCGCGCCGCCGCCCAAAGCGAGCTTGACGGTCTGTCCAAGCGCATCGCCGATCTGCAGGAACGCGAGTCCGTCATCACCCAGCGTGTTTCGGAACTGCGTTCTATGTTCTCGCAGGCGTTCTCCGGATTCGCTTTCGGTGGTAATGCGGCGGCCTCTGGTCAGAGTCAGGAAGCCGCTGCCGTGGCGTCATTGCCGGTGGTCGCGCCCGTCCCGGAAGTCAAGCCTGTGCACAACGAGGCCGATGATCAGCCGGGTGAGTTGAGCGGAAACGAGTCGGCTGCCGACGATCACAATGAGACAGATGCGGCACCGGCTGATTCGGCTGATTCAGCTGCGCAGAATGAGCAGTCCGAATCGTCTGAGCCGTCCGAGCACCAGACACAGGGCGAACCGGAGGCCCCGACTCAGGCGAATCCAGCCGTATCTGAGCAGAACGGCGAATGACAGGCCTTCGATTAGACTACTAGCGGTAAGAATTACGGCACCTGCGCTTTCGAGCCAGGTGCCGTATTCGTTTGGATCTGCGCCACAAGCGCACCATCACAGAAGGAGTATGACATGAGTGAATTGACGCCTCTGACCGGCGAAGCATTGAATACCCTGCGCGGCGATTTCGCACAGAGCGGCACCAACCGTCTGGCCATGAACGCGGTGACCGCCGCCGGCATCGACAAGGTGGCTCGCAATTATGACCGCGCTCGTCTGATGCAGCGCCGTTTCTCCACCATCGTTGACAATGGCGAAGCCACCCATCAGGATCGCTCCGGCCGCTGCTGGCTGTTCAGCTCCCTGAACGTGGCCCGTTTCGTGGCCAAGAAGAACATGAACCTGAAGGAGTTCGAGTTCTCCCAGAACTACGCGATGTACTACGACAAGCTGGAGCGCGTCAACTACTTCCTCAAGGATGTGGCCGCTCTGGTGGCCGCCGGGGAGCCTTCCGACTCCCGCCTGATGCAGCACCTGCTCGCCGACGTGATGGGCGATGGCGGCCAGTGGACCATGGCCATGAACGTGTACAAGAAGTACGGCGCTGTGCCCAAGGACCTGTTCCCGGAGACCGAATCCTCCAAGAACACCGGTGAGATGAACACCCAGCTGCGCCACCTGCTGCACACCGCCGTGGCGCACATGTACGCCGCAGATGGCGACGCCGCCAAGATCGAGTCGATCATCGCCGACGCCACCGCGGCGGGCCACCGCATCCTGACCATCCATCTGGGTGAGCCGCCGGTCTCCTTCGACTGGGAGTGGACCGACAAGGACGGTGAATTCCACCGCGACGGCGAGATCACGCCGGTCGAATTCTGGAAGAAGTACGTGGGGCCGGCCGGTCTCGAGGACTACGTGTGCCTGGTGGACGATCCGCGCGCCGAGCACGCCAAGGGCAAGAAGATCGGCATCGAGCATCTCGGCAACGTGGCCGGCGGCGACGCCACCGAATACCTCAACGTGCCGAACCAGCTCATGAAGGACTGCGTCAAGCGGATTCTCGTCGAACAGGGCATTCCGGTGTGGTTCGGCGCCGATTGCCATCCGTTCATGGACCGCGAGAACGGCGCCTGGGCCACCGACCTGTTCGAGTACGGTCGCGTGTACGACGTGGACTTCGATCTCGACAAGGAGGCCCGCGTGCGTTTCGGCGATTCCGCCATGAACCACGCCATGGCCTTCGCCGGCGTGGACGTCGCCGATGACGGCTCCACGCGGCGCTGGCGTGTGGAGAACTCCTGGGGTGCCAAGATCGCCGACAAGGGCTACTTCACCATGTCCGACGACTGGTTCACCGAATACGTCTACGAGGTCGCCGTCCCCAAGGCCATGCTTCCCGAAGAGTACCGCAAGGCCTTGGAGTCCCCGGCCACCATGCTCCCCGCATGGGATCCGATGGGCGCGCTCGCATAAGAGGGCGTATGGGCTTGACGGGTGGGCGCCGCCCGTCAAGCCCGGCGCCGCCGCGGACGGTCCATAATCGCCGGCCCCGCCAGCGGTGCCGGCGGCGAACTGCTATAGTGGGGCCTTCGCATCCACGGCGGCATGCCCGCGGTGCGCGGATTACGGGAAAGGAGTCGAGCATTGGCAGCGTTACGTGGCCCGGATAGTTCCGAGGATGAACGTCGGTTGGGGGAGCAGGCCGTCTTTCCCGAGACCGTCGACGTCAATATCCGCCAGCTCGACCCGATTCCCGCGCCGCGCGCCTTTCTCAAGGAGCAGCCGCTCACCGATGAGATGAGCGAGTTGGTGCTCCATTCACGCCAGGAGATCCGCGACGTGCTCAATGGCCGTGACGATCGATTGCTCGTCATCGTGGGTCCGTGCTCGATCCATGATCCGAAGGCCGCGCACGAATACGCCGAGAAACTGGCCGCCGTCAAGCGTGAGCTTGAAGACCGTCTCGTGATCGTGATGCGCGTGTATTTCGAGAAGCCGCGCACCACGATCGGCTGGAAGGGGTTGATCAACGACCCCGATCTGGACGGTCGCTTCAATATCCGCAAGGGCATGTGGCTGGCGCGCAAGGTGCTCACCGATGTGCTGAGCCTTGGCCTGCCCGCCGCCACCGAATGGCTTGACCCCATCACCCCGCAGTACATCTGCGACGCGATCAGCTGGGGCGCCATCGGCGCGCGCAACACCGAATCCCAGGTGCACCGCGAGCTGGCCAGCGGCCTGTCCATGCCGGTGGGCTTCAAGAACTCCACCGACGGCTCCGTCAAGGCCGCCGCCGACTCCTGCTACGCCTCCGGTTTCGAACATCATTTCCTGTCCATCAATCTGGACGGTCGCGTGATTTCCGCCGAAACCAAAGGCAACCCGGATTGCCATCTGGTGCTGCGCGGCTCCGGCCACGGCCCGAACTACGATGCCGAGTCCGTGCGCCGGGCTTTGGGAGATCTCAAGGCCTCGCAGGCGACGGGGCCGAGCCGGCACGGGCTCGTCATCGACGCCGCCCACGGCAATTGCGGCAAGGACGAACGCCGCGAAGCCGAAGTCATCGAAGAGATAGCCGAGCGTCTGGCGCATGGCGAGCAGGGCATCACCGGCGTGATGATGGAGAGCTTCTTGGTGGGCGGCCATCAGAAGCCGGCCCCGCTCGACCAGCTGGTCTACGGCCAGTCCGTCACCGATGCCTGCGTGCCGTGGGATCGCACCAACGAACTGTTGCACACCCTGGCCGACGCCGTCACCGCTCGCCGCTCGGCTAGATAGCTTTGTCTTTGTAGAAATGCTCACTGAGACCCACTCAGTGAGCATTCTTTGCCAATAACGGTGGTCATGTCAGTTTGTTCCCGTGACACCTTATCCTTGGGAAAGATACTGACCCAAGGAGAGATGTTATGCAGCAGCAGGAGGAAGCAGCGCATTCGCTGCGTCCGTTGCAAGTCGGTCCGCAGCCGTTGAACACCCCGGAAGAGCTTCGCGCCATTCGTCAGGCGATGGGGGAGGGGAAGAACCCGCTCGTCGTCACCGATGTGCCGCGCTGGGAAGATCAGGTGGGTGTCAGTCGCATCATCAACCGCCGCGTATTGGAGTTGGAGCCGCTGCCCACGCCCGCGCAAGTGCTCGCTGAGCTCCCGCTGACCGATCAGGCTCAGGAAATCGTCGCCTACTCGCGTGATGAGATTCGCGCGTGCCTGTACGGCCAAGATGACAGGTTGTTGGTCATCGTCGGCCCCTGTTCGGTTCATGACCCGAAGGCCGCGCTGGACTACGCGCATCGATTGGCCAAGCTGAAAGACGAGCTCGGCGAGCAGCTGCTCATCGTCATGCGCGTGTACTTCGAGAAGCCGCGCACCACCATCGGCTGGAAGGGCCTGATCAACGACCCGGATATTGATGGCAGCCACAATATTCGCAAGGGCCTGTTGCTTGCCCGCAAAACCTTGCTTGGTGTGCTGAAGGAAGGATTGGCGGCCGCCACGGAATTTCTGGAGCCCACCAGTCCGCAGTTCATCTCGGACGCGGTGAGTTGGGGCGCCATTGGTGCGCGCAACACGGAAAGCCAGATTCACCGCCAATTGGCCAGCGGGCTTTCCATGCCGGTCGGCTTTAAGAACGCCACTGACGGTTCGGTGAAGGCGGCGGTCAACGGTTGCTTCGCCGCTGCTCAGCAGCACACGTTCTTCGGCATTGACCATCTGGGGCGTGCCTGCGCAGTCGAGACCCTTGGCAACCCGGACTGCCATGTGGTGTTGCGCGGCTCGATTCACGGCCCGAACTACGATGCCGAATCCGTGGCCAAAGCCATGGAAGACGTACGCGCCGAAATGCCCGCCGACTCCGCCGCTTCGCATGGTCTGATTGTTGATTGCTCGCACGGTAACTCCGGCAAGGACGAACATCGTCAGGCCGAAGTCGTGCGCAATATTGCCAGCAGAATTGCAGCTGGCGAACAGGGTATTACCGGCATCATGATGGAAAGCTTTATTGAAGGAGGCAATCAGAAGGCCGCGCCGCTTGATCAGCTGGTCTATGGCAAGTCGATTACTGACAAGTGCATCAGCTGGGAAGAAACCGAGGCCTTGCTGCGCGAGCTTGCGGAAGCCGTGGCCACGCGGCGTTGGCACTGAGTTGCGTCATCGGCTCTCTCGCAGGAGCAATGCAACGAAACGTCTCTACCCCTCAGCCTGCCATTCGGCGGCCACCTCCCCTGACATGGGAGTCGAAAGCGTTGTGAAAGGAACTTACGTATGGGTATGAAAACTGTAGCTATTATTGGCGCATTGGATGAGGAAGTGGCGCTGATCGCCAAATCGCTCACGCATGTGACGCACACCGCCAAGGGCAGCCTTGACATCGTGTCCGGCACGGTCGACTCCTTTGGTTCTGACGTCATCAAGGTTGCCGCAACGGTAGGCGGCATGGGACTGGTCAATGCGGCCGCCACCACGCAGCTGCTGATTGACGAGTTCGCCCCGGACGCCGTGATTTTCAGCGGCATCGCCGGCAACCTCAACACCCACCTGCACATCAACGACGTGGTGCTCGGCGGCACCCTGCGCTACCTCGACACTGACATGCGGCTCGTAGGCCAGTGGAAGCCCGGCACTGCGGACGCTCCGGTGGAGGAATTCCACTCTGATGACCGTCTGCTGGAAGTTGCCGACGAGGCGCTTGCCAATGCGGGCATTACCCACATCACCGGCATCATCGCCTCCGGCAACTACTTCGTGGACACGCCCCAAAAGGTCGAGGAGGTCATCCGACTCACCGGGGCTGACGCCGTGGAGATGGAAGGAGCCGCCGTGGCACAGGTCGCCGCCCGCAATGACGTGCCGGCACTGGTGATTCGTGCCCTTTCCGACAACGCCGACACTGATTACGAGGTATTCAAGGAGTTCGACATCTCCGACTACGCCGATACCGCCGCCCGTCTGGCCGTCGACATCGTCAAGCGCCTGTAATCGGCGGGCTGGCCCATCTCACCATCCACGCTTTGGATATGATGACCACTATATGAGCGCTTTCAAACTATTGCTTATAACCTGAGTCATACTCGGTGTTCGGCACGGCGATGTGCGGGAGCTCATCGCTGGGGCCACAAGCCGTGCCAGTCCTTCTCCCGTATCCCGGTCGCTGTGCTTGATTCGTCCGTCATCGCGAACACGTGATGCGCACGCCGCACCGGGGTTTATCCGCAAGAGGAGAAAGAAGAAGGACAATGTCTGCAAGCGCATCCGCGACTGTGGCCAAACCGGTGAAGAAGGATTCCGTTCCCGAGATCATCGCCGCCTCGATGGTGGGCACCGCCATCGAATTCTACGACAACTACTGCTATTCCATCGCAGCCGCCAGCTATTTCGGCGCGATTTTCTTCACGGACGTCGCCAAGTCCAACCAGGCCCTGGCCACGCTGATGGCTTTCGTGACCTTCGCCGTATCGTTCCTCGCCCGCCCGTTCGGTTCCATGTTGTTCGGCCACTTCGGCGACAAGCTCGGCCGCAAGAAGACGCTGGTCATCGCCCTGATGACCATGGGCATCGCCACCTTCCTGGTCGGATGCCTGCCCGGCTATGAGCAGATCGGCGCATGGTCCATCGTGATCCTGTGCATCTGCCGCGCCTGCCAGGGCGTGGGGCTCGCCGGTGAATGGTCCGGCGCGGCCTTGGTCGCCACCGAGAACGCCCCGGCCGACAAGCGCGCCCTGTATGGCTCCTTCCCGAACCTGGGCGCCCCGATCGGTTTCTTCTGCGCCTATGGTCTGAACCTGGTGCTTGAGGCCAACCTGAGCCAGGAGCAGATGCTCGCCTTCGGCTGGCGCATCCCCTTCCTGTGCTCCGCCGTGCTGGTGGCCATCGGCCTGTACGTGCGTGCCCGCATGTCCGAGACCCCGGTGTTCAAGAAGGCCTCCGAGGAGAAGCGCACCTCCAAGCACCCGCTGCGTGACCTGCTGCCGTACTGGAAGGAGGTCCTGCTCGGCACCGTGGCCATGGGCATCACCTACACCCTGTTCTACGTGCTCGGCACCTGGTCGTTGGCCTACGGCGTCAAGGGCCTGAAGTTCACCCAAAGCGAGTACCTGCTCATGCAGATGTGCTCCGTGGTGTTCTTCGCCATCTTCATCGTGGTCTCGTGCGTGTATGCCGACAAAGTGGGTCGCAAGAAGGTCATGATCACCGTGACCGCCGCCGCCTTGGTGTTCAGCTTCTTCGTGCCGATACTGCTGGTGCACTCCGTCTCCCACATCATGATCTTCCTGTGCGTCGGCTTCGTGATCATGGGCGGCCTGTTCGGCCCCTGCGGCGCGTACCTGCCCGAGCTGTTCCCGGTGCACGTGCGCTACTCCGGCGCCGGCCTGAGCTACAACCTCGCCGCCATCTTCGGCGGCGCGTTCGCCCCGACCATCGCCCAGGCGCTGGTCTCCTCCGAGTTCGGCGTGGCCGGCGTGGGCTGGTACATGGCCATCATGGCCGCGCTCGCCCTGCTCGCCCTGTTCCTGATCAAGGAAAGCAAGGACAAGGACTACGAGCTCTGATCCCCGCTCGTCCGCGGCGGTCCGCGACAAGGAGCATCACCCGGCAAGGGTGGTGCTCCTTTCGTATGCCGGCCGATAAGATGAACAGTAGGCGAACTTACGTAGTCTATGCAGGGCACTACGCCTCGGGCGTTTTACTCTGGGAGTCATGGATATCTCGCAGATCGTCGTGACCGTGGTGCTCGCCGTGCTGGCGTTGGCATGGGTCGCCGTCATCGCCTACAACAAGGGCCGTGTTTCGGGTCGCCTTGCCGCCGAACAGGACCTGTCCGGCGATGAGGACGCGCGTTCCCTGTTCGGCGTCGATGTGCCCGTGCGCCCCACCGAGCGGCGTCTGATCGAAGCGCTGCCCGAAGCCCTGATCGTCACCGATCGCAATGGTCTGGTCCAATACGCAAGCCCCGGTTCGGAGCCGTTCGCCCTGGTGTCCGGGGGCCGGCTCAACTCGCGTGAGATCGAGGACATTCTCACCCAGGTCGCCACCGATGGCGGTGTGCGTGAGCGCGAGGTCCAACTGCCGGTCAACCACGGCGCCTATCCATCCTCGAACGGCCGCGGCCTTGAGGCCGGTCAGTCGCGCCCGTCCAACACGATGTACCTGCGCGTGCGCATCGGCGACATCGGCGACGACCTGTATGCCATCTTCATCAACGACATGTCCGAACAGCGTCGTTTCGAGGCCGTCCGCCGCGACTTCGTGACCAACGTCTCGCATGAACTCAAGACCCCGGCCGGCGCGATCTCGCTGCTCGCCGAAACCGTGACCGACGCGGCCGACGATCCGGACGCCGTGCGGTACTTCTCCGGCCGCATCTCCAAGGAATCCGCGCGCCTGACCGAGCTGGTGCATCATCTCATCGACCTGCAGAGGGCCCAGAGCCCGCAGGGCATGATCAACGCGCGGCGCATCTGCGCGCTGGATGTGGCCCGTGCCGCCATCGCCGACAATCAGGTCCAAGCCGACTCGCGCCATGTGGACATCTGCCTGAGCGTCAACGGCAAGTCGGTGCCGACCGGGCTTGCGGACGATGCCGTGGCCCCGCAGGTGGCGGCACCCATGATCAAGGCCGATCGGGAGGCGATGCAGACCGCGGTCAAGAACCTCGTCGAAAACGCCATCCACTATTCGCCCGAGCACACCACGGTGGCCGTCGGCGTGGCGGAGCGCGACGGCAAGGTCACCATCCGTGTGGTCGATCAGGGCATCGGCATCCCCGCCAAGTCGCTGGACCGTATTTTCGAACGGTTCTACCGGGTCGATCCGGCCCGTTCCCGTGAAACCGGAGGGTCGGGACTTGGTCTGGCCATCACCAAGCACTGCGTTCAGGAGAACGGCGGACGCATTTCGGTATGGTCGCGCAAGGGGGAGGGCTCCACGTTCACCATCGAACTGCCGGCCGCCGCGGATGAGGATGATGAATCAACGCAGGACGGGGACGGTGCGGACACGCCGAGCGCGGCGGTGACGGACGGTGCGCCGGATGGCGGCCATGGCGGCACGCCGAACGGCTCGGCGGCGCGGGAGTAGCGCCGGCGGCGCCGATGCGGCGTCGGCCGATCGCATGGCGGGCTGGTTTCGCCCGTGGCGTGTAGCCTCATTGAGCAATTACGTACTTTCGGGAAACGGCAGGCTAACGGAGAACAAATGGTTACGATGGTGTCGGAAAACTTTGCGCCGATGCGCACGGGAACATATCCAAGAAAGGCTACTATGGCACGTATTCTTATCGTCGAAGACGAGGAATCCTATCGCGAGCCGCTGGTGTATCAGCTCACGCGCGAGGGGTACGACGTGTCCGCCGCCGCCACCGGCGAGGAAGGCCTGGAACTGTTCACCAAGGGCGGCATCGACTTGGTGCTGCTCGATCTGATGCTGCCGGGCATTGACGGCACCGCGCTGTGCCGGCGCATCCGCGAGCAGAGCCGTGTGCCGATCATCATGCTCACCGCCAAGAGCGCCGAGATCGATAAGGTCGTCGGCCTTGAGATCGGCGCGGACGATTATGTGACCAAGCCGTACTCCTTCCGTGAGCTTCTGGCGCGCATCCGGGCCGTGATGCGCCGCAACCAGGCCACCGCCCAGGCCTCCGGCACCGTGGACGACGACATTCCGCTGGTGTGCGGCGACATCGCCATGCAGGTGGGCCAGCATCAGGTCACCGTGCGCGGCGAGACCGTGTTCTTCCCGCTCAAGGAATTCGAGCTGCTCGAATATCTCATGCAGAACAAGGGCCGCGTGATGACCCGTCATCAGCTGATCGACCGCATCTGGGGCTCGGATTACGTGGGCGACACCAAGACGCTCGATGTGCATGTCAAGCGCGTGCGCTCCAAGATCGAGGAGGATCCGGCGCACCCCAAGTATCTGACTACCGTGCGCGGTCTCGGATACAAGATCGATACTCCCGCGGAGTAAATGGAAGGCGGCCTTCGGGTCGCCTTTTTTGTTGTGGATTACGGGCTCGCCGCAGGCGAGTCCGCTCCAAAAACTACGTAGCCTCAACGTAGCCCATAAACATCCAAGTGTTCATCTTCTGTTTACTGATTTCGGTTCCGCCTTTTCGAAACCGCTAATAGTCTTGTAGTTGTCAAGAATTGACCGGGCGGTTTCGCTCCGCCCGCGAATAGTTGATAGAGGGATTAGGTAATAATCATGCAGAAGAACATCCTCGTTCGCTCCATTGCCGCGCTGTCCGGCATTGTGATGCTTGCTTCCGTGGCTGCCTGCGGCGACAACAGCGCCGCGAAGACCGACAACAACGCTTCCTCCGACTCCACCGCCAAGGCCGCTCCGGTCTCCGGCGACTTCCAGGGCGCCGGCGCCTCCTCCCAGCAGGCCGCCGTCGAAGCTTGGATCGCCGGCTTCCAGGGCTCCAACCCGGACGCCAAGATCGCCTACAACCCGTCCGGTTCCGGCGCCGGCGTGCAGACCTTCCTGACCGGCGCCACCGCATGGGCCGGCTCCGACAAGGCCCTCGCCGATAACGAGGTCGAGCAGTCCAAGTCCGTGTGCGCCTCCGGCTCCGCCTTCGACGTTCCGGTCTACATCTCCCCGATCGCCGTGGTCTTCAACCTCAAGGGCGTTTCCGATGCCGGCAAGCACATCAACATGGACGCCGCCACCATCGCCAAGATCTTCGACGGCAAGATCACCAAGTGGAACGACCCGGCCATCGCCGAGCAGAACAAGGACCTGAAGCTGCCCGACACCGACATCACCGTCGTGCACCGCTCCGATAAGTCCGGCACCACCCAGAACTTCGTCTCCTACTTCAAGGACGTCACCCCGGACAACTGGAACTACGACCTCTCCGAGAACTGGCCGAACGAGGTCGGCCAGGGCGCCAAGGGCACTTCCGGCGTGATCTCCACCGTCAAGCAGGCCGACGGCACCATCGGCTACGCCGACTTCTCCCAGGTCGGCGATCTGGGCACCGTGGCCGTCAAGGTCGGCGAGAAGTACAACGTGATCTCCGCCAAGGCCGGCTCCAAGGTCATCGAGGACTCCAAGCAGGACACCACCGTCACCGGTGACAACCGCGTCGTCATCAAGATCAACCACGCCACCAAGGCCGACGGCGCCTACCCGATCGTCCTGGTCTCCTACGATGTCGTCTGCCCGGCCTACAAGGACGCCAAGCAGGCCGAGTTCGCCAAGGCATGGCTGACCTACGTGACCTCCGACGAAGGCCAGAAGGCCGCCCAGGATGCCGCCGGCACCGCTCCGCTGCCCGCCTCCCTGAAGACCAAGGTCGCCAAGTCCATCGAGGCCATCAAGACCAAGTGATGCCGTCGGCCCACAGGGTCGCATGGACTGGGCCTGACCTCTGAACGCCGAACTGTGAACGCACAGTCGCCAGCATGAAGCCGCAGTCGTAAACCATACGGCTGCGGCTTCAGTCGGGTCAGGACCCCAACGGTTTGACAACGTCGCCGACGGGCAACCTCACCACTCGAATACTTGATAACCACCCTATATAAGGAGAATCCGTGAGTTCGCAAGACAAAACGGTTGTACAGCCGGTTGGCGGCAAGACCGCCGACAAGGTGTTCCGCGGTGTGGCATACGCCTGCGGCATCCTGATCCTGGTTGTGCTCGCCGCTGTGTTCCTGTTCCTGTTCTTCCGCGCATGGCCGTTGATCGGCGGCGATCAGACCGCCAACAGCAAAACCGTGTCCAGCTTCACCGGCGGCAAGGCCGACAACTTCTGGAGCTATGTGCTCCCGCTGTTGTTCGGCACCGTGCTGGTATCGCTGCTGGCGCTGTTGATCGCCTTCTTCGTGTCCATCGGCATCGCGCTGTTCATCTCTCATTACGCACCCAAGAAGCTCGCCACCGCGCTGAGCTATGTGGTCGATCTGCTCGCCGCCATCCCCTCCGTCATCTACGGCCTGTGGGGCGGCCTGATTCTGGTGCCCGCCATCTACCCGTTCTGGAACTGGGTGGCCAACCATCTGGGTTGGATCCCGCTGTTCGAGGGCCCGGCGGCCAACCCGTCGCGTACCGTGGCCACCGTGGCCGTGGTGCTCGCCGTCATGATCCTGCCGATCATCACCTCCATGTCGCGCGATATCTTCATGCAGACCCCGCGCCTGCATGAGGAGGCCGCGCTGGCGCTTGGCGCCACCAAGTGGGAGATGATTCGTCTTGCCGTGCTGCCCTTCGGCAAGTCGGGTATCGTGTCCGCCTCCATGCTGGCTCTCGGCCGCGCGCTTGGCGAAACGATGGCCGTGTTGATGATCCTGTCCCCGGGCCTCAACTACTCCATCAAACTGCTGCAGGCCTCGCAGAACCAGACCATCGCCGCGAACATCGCCGCACAGTACCCTGAAGCCAACGATCTGGGCGTCTCCACGCTGATCGGAACCGGTCTGATTCTGTTCCTGATCACCTTCGTGGTCAACTTCATCGCCCGTAAGCTTACCGAGAAAGCGACTGCGTGATGACTGCTGCCGAGAACACTGAAAAGACCCCGATGTCCGGTGCGCCCAAGATCGATTTCGATCGTTTCCGCCCGACCCGTTCCGCCATCCAGCGCCGTAACGTCATGGACCGCTTCATGTGGGTCCTGATCGCGGTGGCGTTCGTGATCGCCTGCATCCCGCTGGTCTCCCTGCTGTGGACCACCATCGTCAACGGCGCCAAGCGACTGAACCTGAACTTCCTGAGCTACAACATGACCGGCGTGGTCGGCGGCAGCCAGACCCCGTCCGGAGGCTACGGCGGCGTGCTCCACGCCATCATCGGCACGCTCGAGATCACCGCCGGCGCCATGATCATCTCCATCCCGATCGGTCTGATGTGCGCCGTGTACCTGGTCGAATACTCGAACCGCGGCAAGCTCGCCACCACGATTTCCCTGCTCGTCGACGTGATGAGCGGCATTCCCTCCATCGTGGCCGGCCTGTTCGCCTTCTCGATGTTCACGATTCTGCTGGGCCCCGGCACCATCAACGGTTTCGAAGGCTCCGTGGCCCTCTCCCTGCTGATGCTGCCCACCGTGGTCAAATCCTGCGAGGAGATGCTGAAGATCGTGCCGAACGACCTTCGTGAGGCCTCCCTGGCGTTGGGCGTCACCAAGCAGCGCACCATCACCAAGATCGTGCTGCGCACCGCCCTGCCCGGCATCGTCTCCGGCGCCATCCTGGCCATCGCCCGCGTGATCGGCGAGACCGCCCCGCTGCTCATGACCGCCGGCTTCATCGCCAGCACCAATGTGAACCTGTTCTCCGGCCAGATGACCACCCTGCCGGTGTACGTCTACCAGGAGTACTCGAAGCTCAACGCGAACTGCCCGCCCAACGCCGATGCCACCTGCGTGACCACGATCCCAATGGAGCGCGCCTGGGCCGCCGCCCTCGTGCTGATCGTCATCGTGCTGCTGCTGAACCTCATCGGACGAATCGTGGCGAAGGTCTTCGCCGTCAAGACCGAACGCTAAGCCCAGCCGCTCAGCCTAAGCCTTAAGAACACAAGGAAACATAAGGAAACATCATGGGACAACGTATTGACGTCAACCACGAGAACATCTACTACGGCGACTTCCTGGCCGTCGAGGATGTGAACATCAACATCGAGCCGAACAAGGTCACCGCCTTCATCGGCCCGTCCGGCTGCGGCAAGTCCACCGTGCTGCGCACCCTGGACCGCATGCACGAGATCATCCCCGGCGCGCATGTCGAGGGCGAGGTGCTGCTCGAAGGCAAGAACCTGTACGACAAGGACGTGGATCCGGTGGCCGTGCGCCGCGATGTCGGCATGGTCTTCCAGCGCCCGAACCCGTTCCCGACCATGTCCATCCGCGAGAACGTGCTGGCCGGCGTGCGCCTGAACAACCACCATCTGGCCAAGTCCGACGCCGACGATCTGGTCGAGTGGGCCCTGCGCGGTGCCAACCTCTGGGAAGAGGTCAAGGATCGTCTCGACAACCCCGGCATCGGCCTGTCCGGTGGCCAGCAGCAGCGTCTGTGCATCGCCCGCGCCGTGGCCGTCCACCCGCAGGTGCTGCTCATGGATGAGCCCTGCTCCGCTTTGGACCCGATTTCGACCCTGGCCGTCGAGGATCTGATCAACGAGCTCAAGAGCGACTACACCATCGTGATCGTGACCCACAACATGCAGCAGGCCGCCCGTATCGCCGACTACACCGCCTTCTTCAACCTGAAGGCCGTGGGCCAGCCCGGTCACCTCGAGTACTTCGCGGACACCATCACGATGTTCAACAACCCGCAAAACGAAGAAGCCGAGCGCTACATCTCCGGTCGCTTCGGCTGATCGTTTCCTGCGCGCAGCGTAATGATTTGTGCGTAGGAGAAACGGCAAAGCCCGCCGCAAGGCGGGCTTTCGCATATTGAGGGCGAGTATTGCCGAGTATTACCGTTCTCGCAACGGAGCGAGCTGGAATACTTCGTCGGACTGGGCGGCGACTTCCCGCTTCGGTCGATCGACGGGAGAACGGCGGGTAAAGCGGTACAAGACAAGTCCGCACGATGAATACTCTGTGATGAATCTTCTGTTTACGGTGCGAGTGTGGAAGAATGGTCACAGCAAGGTCCAGCAAAGGAGCATAGGTGAGTACTGGTCTGATCGTCGGCATTGTCGTTGTCGTTATTATCGTTGTCTTGATTGGTTGGGGCGTCAGCGCCTATAACAACTTGGTGACGCTGAAGAACCGTGTGAAGAACGGTTGGGCGCAAATCGACGTGCAGTTGAAGCAGCGCGCCGACCTCATCCCGAACCTGGTGAATACCGTCAAGGGGTACGCATCCCACGAGTCTGAAGTCTTCACTCAGGTGACCGCCGCCCGCGCCGGCGTAGTGGCTGCGGCCAGCAATCCGAGCACGACCACTGCTCAGCGCGCCGCCGCCGAAAACCAGCTGTCCCGCGCCCTGTTCAACCTGCAAGCCACGGCTGAGGCATATCCGCAGCTGCAAGCCAACCAGAACTTCATGGATCTGCAGAACCAGCTCAAGGAACTGGAGAACAAGATCGCCTACGCCCGTCAGTTCTACAACGACGTGGTCCTGAAGCTCAACACCGCCATCGAAACCGTGCCGACGAACATCATCGCCGGTCTGTTCCACTTTGAGCAGGCGCAATACTTCGAGGCCGATGACGCTTCCCGTCAGGTGCCACAGGTCCAGTTCTGACCCGCTTCAGGCCCGTCCGGTAAGCCACCGGCCGGGCCCGTATTGTCTTAAGAGAGGGAAGATATGCGGATACGATTCATTCGCGCCGGAATCATCAGCATTGTTGCCACGGTGGTGTTGGCAGTTATCACCTTGGCGATAATCGGGACTTCCGCGTTCGGCGATTCGGCCGACCTCAGCTACCGCACGCTGGACTATGACGTGACCGCCACCGCGAACGGTGATTTGAAGGTCACACAGCATATCGACGTCAAGATGCGTGAGCGTACCGACAGTGACGACAACACCAAGCCGTGGAAGCAGCTGTTCCAGCAATACACGCTGAACTCCGGCACCTTGACTGATATCAGTGATATCAGCGTGCGCAACGTCACCGACGGCATCGACTACGCACAACAGAGCGAGCCCAAGCTGCCCAGTGACGTCTCTTCCGACAAGGAATGGAACAGCGACTACGCCAACCATTGGTATGTCGCCGATGTGAGCGATGGCAGCGACCATCCAAAGGCATACACGCCCGGTACCGATGGCCTCAAGCCCAGCGCCTCCGCCACCGAAGATGACACAACCGTGGAGATCGGCTGGAATATTCCGGTCACCACCGAGGCCGACAGCATGAAGTTCGATGTAAGCTTCACCATGCACGATGTGGCCACCAAATGGAAAGACGTGGCCTCCTTCCAATGGGAGCCGTTCGGCAAGAAGAACCAAGTGCCTATCGGCACGGTCACCGGCACCGTCCATTTCCCCAACGGCATCACCGGCAAAACCTCATGGACATGGCTGCACACCGAGCGCACCTCGGAAACCAAGCGCAACAGCGACGGCAGCTACACGTTCACGGCCTACAACATCCACAATGGCGACTACCTCGATGTGGTCGCGGCGTTCGATGCCGCCAAAGCCAAGGGCATCGCCCGCAAGGGAACCGGCAATCATCTCAAGGACCTGAAACAGGACGAATATAAGCAACAGCAGCGCTGGCTCGACAAGCAACGATTCGCTGCCAGAGCTCGTCTCGTGTTCTGGATTGTCAGCATCGTGCTCGGCATCGCGTTGTGCGCGTGGGGTATCTGGGCTGTGATCTCCAGCAACCGGCGTGCGCAATACAGTGGCAGCGTCGAATACTGGCGCGACCAGCCCGGCATCAGTCCGGCTTCCGCAGCCCGTCTGATTCGCGTGGTCGATCCGTCGACGCGCCAATCCGATGAAGACCGCCAGCTGACCGCCACCATGCTGTCGCTCGCCGTCAAGAAGGCCATCGCCATTTATCCGGGGCCGTCGGACATGTATCGCGGCATCGACATGAGCCAGGCCACGCCGGTGGGCTTGAGCCAAATGATTGCCGCCGACCAAGGCAAGCAGTATGCGGCAGGCATCACCAGCACCATCGTGATTCTGCCGCTCGCCATTGATGAGGCACCCAACGCGCAACAGTTGGGATTGAGCGAATCGGAAGATGCGCTGCTGAACCTGCTCATCGTCATTTCTCAGCGCGTGGGCAGCCCGGTATTCGACCTGAACCAGATGAAGGCGACCTGCCAGAACTGGCAAGACGGCTATATTGAGCTCGGCAAATTCACCGGTGCATGCAGCATGGAATACCAGCGGCTGGGTGCCACGCGCTCTGTGGGCTGGCAATGGATCCTACCCGGCGTATTGGCCGCCGTGCTGGGATTTGGTTCGCTGCTGGCCAACAGCTTTATCGGATACCCGGTGGCTGGTCTTATCGGGCTGCCGATATTCCTGGTCGGACTGTTCTGCTCGATGGCCGGCGCGATGACCGTGCTCACTGATCAAGGGCAGGATATCGCCGGCCGGACTCTGGGCCTTAAGCGTTATATGGAAGACTTCTCCAACTTCACCGACCGGGGTACCGCCGATTTGGCCTTGTGGGATTGGTATATGGTCTACGCCGCCGCGTTTGGCATTTCCGATCGCGTGATGCGTGAACTGGCCAAAGCATATCCTCAGGTCAACGACCCGGCTTGGCTGGATGCCAACGCCTCCAACTCGTTGTTCTACTGGAACTACCGCCCGTATGGCTGGTACAGCCACCGTCATAATGGTCCATTCGACCACGATGCTGCCGGGCAGATGGACCTAGGCGTTGGCGGCCCAGCTCCGGCTTACGGAGGCACGTCGTTTGCCGGCGGATTCTCCGACCTCGGCTCGCAGCTGAACTCCGGTCTGGCGGACATCAGCTCGACCATCAGCGCGGCAGCACCATCCGCCGATTCCGGTGGCGATTTCTCCAGCTTCGGTTCGGGCGGCGGCTCCGGTTTCGGCGGCTCGTTCGGTGGCTCAGGTGGCGGCTCGTTCGGCGGGCGGTAGCGCATGCCTATGTCGAAACGCATTGTTCGTGCCCTGGGCTTAAGCCTTGTCGGTGCGCTGATTCTTGCCGCACTCTGTGCCGGTGCCTTGATTCTCGGCACAGATGGTGCCGACCTGAGCTACCGCACGCTTGATTACGATGTGACCGCCACCGCCGACGGCGATCTTAAAGTCACGGAGCATATCGATATCAAGTTGCGCAAACGCAAGGATGACGATGGCAAGACAAAACCGTGGAGATCGGCTGGAATATTCCCACCACCGTAAAAACCAACAGCATCAAGTTCACGGTGAGCTTCACCATGCATGACGTGGCCACCAAGTGGAAGGACGTGGAGACCTTCCAATGGGAGCCATTCGGTGAGAACAATCAGGTGCCGATTGGTACGGTCACCGGCACGGTGCATTTCCCCAAAGGTGTGACCGCGAGCAACTCGTGGACTTGGCTGCACACTGAACAAACCTCGGAAACCGGCCGAACCAAGGATGGCAGCTTCACCTTCACCGTAAATGATGTGAAAAGCGGCGAGTACCTAGACGTGGTGGCCGCTTTCGACGCGGCCAAGGCGGGAGATATGGCTCGTGTCGAGACCGACGATCATCTGCAGGAGTTGAAGGAAGACGAAGCCGACGACGAACGGTTCTGGCGCAATCTGGAACGCCAACGCTCCACAAGGCGCCTGAACAACTGGATGACCACCATATCGGCTGGCCTGATATTCGGGATTATTGGTGTTGTTGCAGCCTTACGCTCCTCTGGACGTTCACGTTACCGTGGCTCCATCGAATATTGGCGCGATCGCCCCGAGCTGAGCCCCGCATCGGCGGCCAAACTCATCGATATCGTGACTTCCGGCGACAAACCCGACATTTCCGAGCGCCAACTCGTCGCGACCTTGCTTTCTCTGGCCGTGAAGAAAGTCATTGCTGTGTTCCCCGGTTCGGCGGACCTGTATATCGGCGTGGATCTGAAACAAGTTTCTCCGGTGGAGCTCAGTCAGCGAATCGGGTCCGATCCATACAAGCGCAATAATGCGCGTACCAATAGCACGATTGTGATGCTGTGGCAGTCCGATTACGGCGTATCTGAGGGATTTGATGAATCAGTATTCGTCGAATCCGTATTTGATGGATCTGGATCTGGCGGATCTGGATCTGCCGCATCTAGCGTGTCCGATGCACACCAGCCCGATCTCAGTGCTTCTGAGCGGGCATTGCTCTATCTGCTCACCGTGATTTCCGAGCGCGTAGGTCGTACGGCATTTGACATGGATGACATCAAAGACGCCTGCAAGGATTGGAAAGACGGCTACAAGGAACTCGAAAAGTTCACCAATGCGTGCAAGACCGAATTCGCGGCGGCGGATATCGCGCCGAAAACCGAGAACGGATGGCTCATTCCCGGGGCAATCACCGTGCTGATCGGTGGCGCCAGCATATTCATCAACGGTTTGGCCGGATATCTGGTGGCCGGGGCCCTCATCGGCATTCCCCTGATGACGGTCGGCATATTCTGCTTCCTGATGGGGAATTCCTACGTGCTGACCGATCATGGTCAGCAGATGGCCGGGCAATGCTTGGGTCTCAAACGATATATGCAAGGCTTCTCGAACTTCAAGTACCGTGGAGTCGCGGATTTGACGCTGTGGGATTGGTATATGGTCTACGCTGCCGCATTTGGCATATCCGACCGGGTGATGCGGGAGCTGGCCATGGCCTATCCGCAAGTATCCGATCCGGAATGGCTTGATGCCAATGCCTCCGACACGGTGTTCTATTGGAATTATCGTCCGTACGACTGGTATGGGTTGCGTTTCTACAATGGCTCGGCGTTCGCGGATTCCGTGGCTGACAGCGGATTGGCCGGAGCGGTGCCAGCGTTCGGGGGCACGTCGTTCGCGGCTGGGTTCTCTGACCTCGGCACGCAATTGTCGTACGGATTTGCGGATATCACCGCGACAATCAATGCGGCCTCGCCATCCGGTGGCTCAGGCGGCTTTGGCGGTAGCAGCGGTGGTTCCGGCGGCGGTTCGTTCGGCGGGCGGTAAGCGGTGTGCTTCTGAAAGTCCCTATAGCTCTGAAAGTAAAAGGCCCGGTGTCATAAGACATCGGGCCTTTCTCTCAAAATCGAGGTGAGGAAACCTCAACAGTCAGGTCCAACGGGGCGAAAGTCTATGGCGCCGCCGAGAAGATTGCCTCGAAGCTAGCGTGACCTTTCTGCTACAACACAGCATACCAGCCCCCATCGAAGCTCACCAGTACACTGGACCGACCAAACCAAGGTCTACTAGCGTGGCACTTTGGCGCGGTGTCGTTGTGTCAACCGGCATGATGACGTCTCAAAATTCAAGAGGAGGTTCTCATGGTAGGCAACGACCATGACAACCGTCCGAGACAAGACCGGCAATACCGGGAAGGTCTGATGACCGGCCTGTTGATCGCCCTGGCCAATCAAGTTGGACAGGGGTGGTCGACGGCCATCATCATTGCCGCGCTGGTATTGCTGGGAATGAGTCTCAGATGAGGCCACTGATTTATCAGCGGAACAGCCGGAATCCATGGGGGTCCGGCCCCTCGTTTTCGCTGAACTGGGTATGAGTAAGTTGCGTTTTCTATTCCGTGAAGTTGCGGAAATTTCATAGATTGATTGTGCGGGCAGGCCGAGAGTGTGAAATCCAACGGGATGCTTAGGCTTGATTGTGGATATCGAGTTTCCATAAGTTTCACGAAGGGAATCACCATGGCATTGTTCCGTAACCTCGGACCGTTCTCCACCACCGCCATCGGCCACGGCGAAATGCCGCTGACCATCGAAAACAACCGCGGCCATGAGGTCGGCATCGAAACCCTGCACGCCTCGCTGGACGCCGGCTGCCGCCACATCGACACCGCTTGGGCCTACTACTGCTCCGGCGGCGAAGAACAGACCGGTGAAAAGCTGGTGCGCGAGGCCCTTGAGACCTGGAAGGGTCCGAAGGACGAGGTGCTGGTGGCCACCAAGGTGGGCCACTTCCGCAACTTCACCGACGGCCGCCCCACGTGGGATGTGGACGGTCGCCCGGAGAACCTGATTCGACGCGGCAAGGAGAGCGCACTGGCGCTCGGCGTGGACACCATTGACCTGCTGTACTTCCACCGCCCGGACCCGAAGGTGCCGTACAACGAGTCCGTCGAGGCCATCAAGCAGCTGGTGGACGAGGGCGTGGCGCAGGAGGCCGGTATCTCCAACGCCTCCATCGAGCAAATCGACATTGCGCGCGGCATTCTGGGCGACAAGCTCGTGGCCGTGCAGAACCAGTACTCGCCGATTCACCTGGAGACCCAGGACACGCTCGACTACTGCGCCAAGGTCGGTCTGGCCTTCGTGTGCTGGAGCCCGCTCGGCGGCTACCGTCATCCCTATGATGAGACCAAGTTCGACCCGTTCCGCGAGGTCGCGGCGGCCCACGGCGTGAGCTACCAGCAGGTCGTGCTGGCATGGGAGCTCGCCAAGGGCGACCACATGTTCGTGATTCCCGGCGCCCACCACCCCGAGACCATCCTTGACTCCCTCAAGGCCGACCAGCTCGAACTCACCCCCGAAGAACTCGCCAAGCTCGGCTGAACTTTCTCAGCTCCCCTTGTCAGGGGAGCTGTCTCGCGTAGCGAGACTGAGGGGTAGTCGCTGGAGTAGCCCCGGGTAGTCCCGCAAGGAGATAATTATGCGCAAAAAACTCATCCTCGACCTCGATACCGGCATCGATGACGCGCTCGCCATCGCATATGCCCTAGGCAGTGCCGACGAGATCGATCTGATTGGTATCACGGCCACCTACGGCAATGTCGCGGTGCCCCTGGCCGCGCACAACGCGCTGGCGGTACTGCACCTGTTCGGGCGTGACGATGTCCCGGTCTATCCCGGAGTCGACCATCCCATCGCCCCGGCAACATTGCCGACAATGCGTGGCACCACGCCGGATGAGCGGGCCCAAGCCTATGCGCGCTGGCAGAACGGCGGCGCGGGCGGCTGGCAAACGGACGCTCCGTGGTCACCAACTCCCGGCTCGGTGGCGGTCCACCATCCCAACGGCATCGGTGGCGCAATCATCCCCGACTCCCCGCGCGCTCCGGAAGCACCAGGCTCGGCGGTCGATTTCATCATCACCGCCGCGCACGAATACGGCCCGGATCTGACCATCGTACCTACGGGCGCGATGACCACCATGGCCACCGTATTCCGCAATGCTCCGGACCTGAAGGATTCCGGCGTGAACGTGACGTTGATGGGCGGTGCCCTCACATTGCCCGGCAATGTGAGCCCAGCCGCCGAAGCGAACATCTCCCAAGACCCAGAGGCAGCAGACTATCTGTTCAAGTGTGGCGCACGCACCACCATGATCGGCCTCGATGTGACGCACCAGACCACGCTCACCCGTGAGAAAGCCCATGAATGGGCGTCTCTGGGGACGCCAGCCGGCGACTTCATCGTCACCATGACCGATTACTACATCGACTTCTATCTGAAGAACCAGCCGGAGATTCGCGGCTGCGGACTGCATGACCCGCTCGCTGTGGCTGCCGCGCTTGACCCATCATTGGTCACCACGTTCGGCTTCAACCTACAGGTCGATTTGGAGGGCCCGTTCCGTGGCCGCACCATTGGTGACCGCTCGCGGCTGCAAGATTTCGACAAGCACACTCAGGTTGCGCTCGGCGTCGACGTGTCGGAATTCCTCGACCGCTTTATGGCGCGCGTCACCGCCGCGGCTCGTGGGTAAACGCTTATGCTTTGGCGGTCGTGTCGGTTGCTGAAGCGTCGGTTAGTAGTGCGGACAATGCGGTTCTAGCTTCCGGGGTGATCCACATGGTGTGTGGATAACCCTGTGGATAACTAGCGGTACGATTCGTCGTCGTGTATATGCGGGATGGCATCGGTCGGTGTGCATATGTTTATACACTTCAATATGCTGGAGGGTGAATGTTTCATGCCTGATCTACGGTGACGGGCGGCAAGCGACGAGGTGTATGGATGGTTACTGCAAGGGATGTGGCAAAGCGCGCCGGGGTGTCTCAGGCCACGGTGTCGTATGTGATGAGCGGTAGCAGGCCCATTTCCGAAGCCACCAAAAAACGGGTGCGCAAGGCCATGGATGAGTTGGGGTATGTTCCCAATATCAATGCGCGATCGTTGGCGGGTGGCAAGGTCGGTGTCATCGGTGTGCTGGTGCATATGGATGAGAATACCGATTTGGCCGAGCTTCGCCCGTTCCTGGTGGTAATCATGGAGGAGGCGAGAAAGCGGGGGTCTAGTGTGATGCTCGTTCCGGCCGACGAGGGGATTGAGGGACTGTGCCGTATGGTGCGTCAAGGCGTGGTCGATGGCGTCTTGGTGTTCGACGTCGAGTGGCATGATGAACGCCTGCCTGAGATAGCGCGATTGGATATTCCCGTTGTGCTGGTGGGTACGCCAGAAAACGCACATGGCCTGCCGTGCGTTGATGTGGATTATCGTCGAGTGGCGCAGATGGCCGTCAATCGTTTGGCGGAACGAGGGGCGCAGCGGATGGTCCTTGTTGGGGACTGGGGAAGAAGTCTCGACCGTTATGCGTTTGCTAAGTTCTTCGCCAGCGAATCTCGTGTGGTGGCTCAAGTGCTGGGCATGGAATATGAGATATTCATCCCGCGTGAAAAAGGATGGAGGGGCATCTGGGCGATGAAGGATGAATTGAAGCGAATGGCTCAATGCCATGGCGGTATTGCAGTGCGCACCCCTCATGCGTTAGATTCGCTGCTGCAGCTTTGTGTGGAAATGCAGATTCAGCCTGGACGTGATTTTTCCCTGGTCGCGGTGTATGTGGATGGTCATGACGAAGAGTTGCGCGTGCCGGTGGATAATGTGGATCCAGTGCCGCAGTCCGTCTCCAAAGCCGCCATGGGGCTACTGTTCGATCGGATCGATGGACATAAAACTGGTGAAAGATTGCTGGTTTCTCCGCATATCACCATCCGTAGCTAAGGAGTATGTCCGATTCTCGGCCTCGTGTGGTTCTTGACGTCGCGTAGTTTATGCGCATCAACACGCCGGTGTTGCGTGCGTCGGATTCAATGATATATTCATTTATGCGCATCAATATTGAAGCGTATAACTAACTGAAAGGACTTAGTTATGAGGGGTAATACAAAGAAGTTCGCCCTAAAGTCAGCCGTGGCGGTGGCCGCTACGGCAGCCATGGTCGTGCCGATGGCCGCATGCGGTTCCGGTACCGCAGGTGGCGGGAAAACCAAGATTTCGTTCTATTCCTACTTCAAGGACAACCAGATTGGTGAGGTCGTCAAGGGGTTCGAGAAGAAGAACCCCGACATTACCCTCGACGTGCAGTATGGCCAGGATCCGGCACAGTACATCTCGACACTGCAAACCCGTCTTGCTGGTGGCAAGCCGCCGACCATCTTCAATCTGACGATGGATAACCGTACCGATGTCATGAAATCCGGTGCCGCGTTGGACATCTCCGGCGAGGATTTCCTCTATGGCATCGACGACACAAACTTCGCCTTGTTCCAGCAGGATGGCAAGACCTACGGCATGCCGGTTTCCGCATGGGTGGGCGCGTTCTTCTACAACAAAGACATTCTCAAGAAGGCCGGATACGATAAATTCCCCAAGACCTGGGATGAATTCATCGAGATGGGCAAGAAGATCAACTCCAACGGAAGCACCGCTTTCCTGGAGGACTTCAATACTCAGATCGCTGGCTCGTTCACCGGCTTGCTGGCTAGCTATTACGGCGAGCAGGGTAAGTCCGGCGATCTTGACGCGGACATCTGGTCCGGCAAGTCCACTTTCACCAAGGACTGGACTCCGGTATTCAAGAGATGGGAAGCTGCCGCCAAGGCCGGTGTAATTCCTCAGAAATCCGTTGGTCTGTCGGCCGATCAGGTCAAGCAGGAATTCGTGAGCGGCAATCTTGGCGTCATGCGCTCCGGTCCATGGGATCTGCCTGATCTGCAGAAGTCAGACATCGACTTCGGCGTGGCACCGTTCCCGGCCTACAGCAAGGAAGACGGCCAGTGGATCAACGGTGGCCCCGACCAAGGCTTCGCCATCGCGTCCAAGGCCTCCGACAAGGAGAAGGCCGCAGCCAAAAAGTTCCTTGCCTATCTCAACAGCGAAGAGGGCCTCGAGGCGTTTACCTCTGCCGCTGGCACCCTGTCGCTGTCGAGCAAGTACAATGCCGAACCTCCTGCCGAACTGAAGGATGTAGTGGATAACTACTTCAAGCAGAACAAGTTCTACTGGGTCAACTGGCCGAAGTCCCCTACGGTGATGTCCACCGAGGGTATCGCCCAGCAGCAGAAGATCGTGCAGGGCCAGATTTCCGCCAAGGATGCTGCCAAGGCTCTCGACGCCAAGTGGGCGACGCTGAAGTAACCCATCACACCACCAGTTCCTTTCTCTCCTCCTGACAAGGCCGTGCCGATCGCCCGTTCGGCGGCAGGCACGGCCTTGCTATGTCAAATCGACCATAATTCTCAAGGACTTCCCATGACCGCTGCAACCATTGGGCATGCTTCCAAACCAAAATCCAAGCGTGCATCATCCTTATGGGCGGAAAACCTCTCCTCATTCTGGTTTCTTCTGCCAATCATCATCATCTTCTTCATCCTTACCGTCGTGCCGTTGGCACAGTCGTTCTTCTATTCACTGACCGATTACGACGGATACTCCGAAAACTTCGGCTTCGTGGCCTTCAGCAACTACGCTGCGATCTTCAAGGACCCGTCGCTGCTATCCGCCCTGGGCTTCACCCTGCTGTATGCCTTCGGCACCACACTGTTGGTCACCTGTTTCGCCATTCCGCTGGCCGTGACCCTCAATAAAGCCATGTGGGGACGTAGCTTCGCCCGTTCGCTGTTCTTCTTCCTTGGTGTCCCGGCGCAGGCCATCATTGGTCTAATTTGGCAGTACATCTTCTCTCCACTGGGTTCCGGCGTGATGAACAAAGTCATCGCGGTATTCGGTATACCGAATATCCCTTGGCTGGCCGATGACAATTGGGCCCGGTTCTGCGTGATTTTCGTGGCCGTATGGATGCAGGTCGGCTGGCACGCCACCCTGTACCTCGCCTATCTGCAAACCATCCCGGCGGACCTGTACGAACAGGCTCGTGTCGACGGTGCCAATTCCCGTCAGCAGTTCTTCCATATCACTCTGCCGCAGCTCATCCCCGGCATCGTCGTCTCGATGTTCCTCTTGATGACCGGCGGACTGAAAATCTACGATCTGCCGTACACCTTGACCGGCGGTGGCCCCGGATACGCCACCAATACGCTGTCCCAGGCCATCATCCTCAAAGGTATCGGCCAAAGTCAGTACGGACTGGGCTCGGCGTTGTCCGTATGCTTCACCATCGCCTGCATTCTCGTCATCGCCGCGCAGACCGGCATTGCCAACGCCGTGGAAAAGAGGTTCCAATGACACCGTCTCAGCGTGAACTCGTTCGCAAAATCTTTCGCACCATCGTGGTGCTTGGCCTGGCCCTGATTTGCGCCGTGCCACTGTACTATGTGATTGTCAGCTCCTTCAAGACCTCAATCGATATGATCAAGAACCCATTGGGGCTTCCGGAGCAGTGGACGCTGGAGAACTACAAGGAGGCCTTCGTCGACGGCACCATCATTCGTGCGTTCGTCAACACGCTGATTGTCACCGTGGTGGCGGTGCTGCTGCAGGTTCTGGTCGGTTCGATGGCCGCATTCGGTGTGGTATACAAGAAATCCAAGTTCACCGCCATCGTCGGTGGCGTACTGATGGTCACCTTCGCCATTCCTGTGCAGGCCACAATGCTGCCGCTGTACCGCATGGAGTCCGAGACCGGACTTGTGGATTCGCTGCTTGGCTTGATTGTGCTGTATATGGGCTCGTGTGTGTTCTGCTACTTCCTGATCGTCGGCTACATGAAGTCCCTGCCACAGGAATTGTTCGAAGCGGCCAAAATCGACGGTGCCGGCCCATGGCGCATCTACTCGCGCATCGTGTTGCCGCTGATCACCCCAATATTGACCACCGTCGTCGTATTCCAAACCATGGGCACTTGGAACGACTTCCTCCTGCCGAGTGTGTTCCTCAGCTCCACGGATAACCAGACCGTCGTGCTGCAGGTATACAACGCCGTGCAGCAGTTCTCCACGAACTGGCCTCTGTTCATGACCATCACGGTGCTTGCCCTGGTTCCGGTGTTCATTTTCTTCTGCTTCTGCCAGAAGTGGATTGTCTCCGGGTTGGTTGCCGGCTCCGTTAAGGGCTGAGGACGAAATGAGATCAGTCATGAGTGACGTACAGAATGCTGCACAGCAAGCCGCTATCGAACGTGCTACTGCAGAAGCCGGTGCCTCAACGGATTTCTCTCAATTCGCTGGAAGTTCGCTGCCGTTCGGCAATGGCCAGGTTCTTCTGGATCAATCCACCGGTGCTCCCATCGCTTTTGTGAACGAAGATAATCCCAATCGTCATTATCTGCTGGACGACAGTGTCTCTTGGCACACATCGGACCAGTATTGGGGCAGCGGCTATGTGGTCACTACCAGTGGTGGCTCGCAGTGGAACACGCCGCAGGTATATGGCATAACCAATGGTCTGGAACAGCAGACGTTCGCACTGTGCGGTGCGGGACTCGCCCTGGACGTTACCCGCAGTAGCGGCGAACGGCTGACCGAGCGTTATGAATGGCGCAACGTTTCGAACCAGCCGGTGACCATCACAGGCTTGGGCATCCAGACCCCATTGAACGACCGGTATCCGGGCGCTCGCAAAGCGTTGAGGGAATGTGTGCATGCGCATATATTCGCGGGAGGCGACTGGAGCTGGGTGCTGGCCGAGCCGATGGACGGCCGCGGTGCGCGCTTGGGGCTGATCGTTACGGAAGGCGCAATCAATGCCTATGCCATCCAATCGCGTAACCAGGTCACGTATTCGGATATCCGCGGGCACATCGTGCTGCAGGTCACCGATTATGCGCTGAATCCCGATGCGTTCGGCGGGCAGCCGACCATCACGCTGGAGCCGGGGGCCTCGTATGCGCTGACGTGGGAACTGGGATGGTATGTGGACGAGGATGCATTCCTGGCCGCTACGATTGCTCCTGCATCGTTCTCCTCGTTAAGCGCCACTGTGGGCGGGCATATCGATATCGCCACGAATCGTGCTGTTACGGCGCTGGATGACGGTCTTACCGTCGAACGGACTGTGAGCGGAGTTCGGTTGACGGCCGAACAGGCGGGTACCTACCAACTGCAGCTTGTGGATGGAGACCATCGTGCACATACCGAAGTACTCTTCCACAAGACGTTGAGGGATACCGTCAACGACCGTGCGCGATACATCCTGGAGCATCAGGTGGCGTATGAGCGCGTCGGCGCGTTGGCTGGGGCCATCGTGGCTACCGATACCCGCACCGGGCAGCATGTGCTGGATCCCAGTTGGGATGACTGGTCGGATGGTTCCGAGCGTATCGCCATGCCGGTATTGCTACAACGTGCGCTGAATCTTGGGCTGCTTGACGAGTCCCTACGAGAGCCGGCCCAGCGTGCCGCCGATGCATGGCGCACGTTCGCCGAGTCCGCGCTCATCGACGCCAGCGGCGCGGTACGTCGCGGCTCGGGGCTGCCGGAATCCAAATTCGGAGGCCGTATCTATGACTGCCCGTGGATTATCAGTTTCTTCACCGAACATTATCTGGCCACCAAGGATGCGCACGATCTCGATATGGCGGTGAACATCGCCGATCGGGCGGCCGAAATTGGCGGCGAACACTTCCTGAGCATCGAGTTCGCCGAATCCAGTGCGGCCTTGGCGCGTGTGCTTAAGCAGACCGGGCGAACCGAGGAGACCCAACGTCTGCTCGATCGTGTGGTGGTCAGTGCGGACTACTTCCTGGGATTGGGTATCGACCTGCCCTACCATGAGGTGTCTTACGAACAGTCCATCACTGCGCCGTTGGTGAGTCTGCTGTTGGAAGCGCATCGCATTACCGGGCGCGCCGAATACCTGGATGGTGCCGTGGAGCGATTGGATTGGCTATTGGCGTTCAGCGGCCCGCAGCCGGACTCGCGTCTCTACGGTGTGGCGATTCGACATTGGGATGGGTATTGGTTCGGCATCAACCGACAATTCGGTGATGTGTTCCCTCATTATTGGTCCACGTTGACCGCCGAAGTGCTGGCACGGTTGCCGCAAGAAAGGCGCTCCGCACGTACCGATGATTTGGCCAAGGCGATTTTCGAGGCCAATATGGCGAACTATGGCGCGGATGGTTCCGCCACGTGTGCCTATGTGTTTCCCTCCAACGTCGATGGGCGGTCCATGCATCAGGCCGACCCATTGGCCAATGATCAGGACTGGCACCTCAATATCTGGATGCGCATGATTGCCGAAGAGGGCTTCTCTGCGCTCTGAGCCCAGCGGCTCTCTATTCGGGGCACGCCATTGCAGCGGTGGCGTGCCCTTTTGGGGATGCTCGAATAGGGAAGTAGGCAAGGATTTTTCATTTGGTGCCGTCCGAGCTAATTGGCTATAAACGTATCGAACGTGCCTGTAACCGATGGAGAAAACGTAAGGAAAGAATTCTCGGAACTTTGTCATCTGCCTGAACTTACCTTTAGCAGTCGGATGCCAATCAGCTGCCGTATGACGTGTCGGCCACGCAGTCATCGCAATCGTTGCTCTCCGGTGTGAGGACCGCCGCGACTTTTTAAGCGATACCAGAGACATACCGAGGCCGGAGCCACGAGACGAGTAACAGTTTGCGGTAGATCCCCATCGCTCTACTGCAGAGCATGAACCGCCTTATCAAAACGTTCGGCCATCAGATTGATGGAATGCATGTCAATGCGGCGCATCGCGGCTCGAGATAATGCCTGAGATAAGGCTGATCGTAATGTCGGCAACCAATGATCCGCATATTTACGGCTTACACCGAACAAAGACAGACTCTCATCGGACATCAATTTATCTATATCGACTTCGGTGTCACCTAATAATGACATCTGGTGTGAGTCGGGTAGCGACGGATCGAATGGTTCAGGATTCATGTCAAAAGCGGGTGCCAATTGCCAGGAATTATTCTTACGCAAATACCCGTGGTTTCGTAGATGGTCATCAGTGTTGCCGATGGCCGCGCCAAACATTGCTCTCCGCCACAGCTCTATGGTGTCTCCTCCTGCCCTACGCGTAAATTCTGCTAGATCCAACCAGTCTCCGCCGTCCCCATCTCTTGCTTCCAGCGCGGTCATTGCGGATATATAAGGTAATCGCTCCATTCGCTCAACTGATGGTGCAGACACGCGATCAAAACGGTGAGTCAATAGCACGGTCCGGCTTCTCTCCTCCGAATCCTTTATTGCAATGACGCGATGTTCGGGCACTTTGATGCCGGCCATGTTCGCGATTTCCAAGGTGACGGCTTCCCAGCCGATAACATCCCAATCATCGCCGTTCGGTTTCGGAAATTTGGCCAGCCACAGCGCATTACGATCCGACACCGAAGCTTTAGGTCGTGCGCCTCCGAGTGAGCCGGTTGCCCGATACAACCTGCGTAAGGAGACATCACTTACCTCGCGGTTCTGTTCCACCGCATCCGCAGTGTCCAATAACTCCGGCAGCTTTGACAGTACGGGTACTCCTTCATCTCCTGCCGCTGGCTTGCCATCAACAATGAATCGAATGGCACCCTGTCTTGTCAGATCGTTGACGCCGAACAAATATTCCGACTCGCTGACACGCATCCGTTTAAGACTGCGGGAAAACACCTTTCTGCCCCAACGGTCTGGGGCGGAATCCGAAAATGGACCAAGTCCAGAGAAGAAGAATGGAGCCAACGAGCGGGGCATAGATGGGAAGAGGTCGAAGGAATCGCTGCTGATTGTGTACGTCGAATCATAGCGGAACGATAGGTCGTCGCCAGTCGCATACAATGTGCCGGCAGGAGCTTCCATTCCAGGCCCTAGCGTAATCAGTACAGTTGATTCGATAGTTTTTGCCATCAGGGATTCACCTCCGAACGCGCTTCGGGAGTTGTTGGCCAGCGCGGAGACGCCCAAGATCGGTGGAATAGGGGTCGCATGCGGCTACGAGTGTGTCAGCAAGTTGCAACACGCGCGCGATGGTTAACAGCGAATCTGACCGGACAGCCTTGCCTTGCTCCAGATTTGACACTGTGGTCGGGCTGACACCAGAGCGGTGTGCTACATCCGCAACCGTCAACATCAGTAGTTTGCGCTGTTGCGAGAACTGTTCGCCTAGGATGCGTAAATCGCGTTTGGTGGTGGTGGGCACATACTTCATTGCGATACTCCGAGTGTTATAACATATAGTTTTCCATGAATAAAATCATTTATTCACTAGTATACTATTGATTATTTGCTATGCGATACCGGAATGAGGAAGGTTTAGCGTCTCGATGTTTCTGCTCATACGCAAAAGGACTTTCTGCCAACAAATAGCCAGAAAGTCCTTTGGTCTCACGTGTATATGAGGTTTACAATCCCGGAATCAAACCACCGGGTGGGTCGAGCGTGAGGTATTGCTCCTCCAGATCGATGTCGGGCACCAGTTCCTCCACGAACGGCACCAACGCGGTCTTCTCGACTACATCCTCGCCCTTGGAATTCTGGCCGGTTACCACCGGCTCGGTCAAACGAATCTTGAGCAGTGACTGAGCGGGGGAGTCGACCACATCCACCACTTTGCCGACCACTTGGCCGGCGGGCAGTCCCAGACCGTTGCCCTCGACTAGACGGGCCTCAAGGCCAATAAGATCCTTGGGATACCATTCGTCGGCTTCGAGCATATCTTCTGCGTCGTCGACCTCGCCGTAGAGTTCGACACCGTTTAGGGCCTCGGCGGCATTGCGGTCGTCGACGCCCTCAAGCTTGAGAATCCAACGATCCTTGAACGTGCGTGAGCCCTCGACGATGTACTCGGTCTCGCCATCCTGGCTGTAGAGCACGGAGTCCGGCTCGAAGCGCCACTCGGGATCATCGGTGTACAGGCGCACGGTGACTTCGCCCTTCAGGCCCTGTGCGCGGCCAATACGAGCGACCCTCAGCAGTTCGATCTGCTGAGGGTCGTCGTGCATGTCTTGCTGTGCCATGCTGTGAATCGTTCCTTATCGGTTATCGACGGACGTCCATGATGTCAACGCGGACCTTGTGGTCAGACAGTGCCTGAATCACGGTGCGAATCGCGTTGGCGGTGCGGCCGCCACGGCCGATCACACGGCCGATGTCTTCCGGGTTCACGCGTACACGAAGCAGTTCGCCGCGCGCGTTCTCATGAGACTTGACGGAAACATCGTCGGGAAAATCAACGATGTTCTTGATGAGGTGTTCCACAGCCTGTGCGAGCATAGCTAGCCTTTCGTTTCCGCTCAGGCCTCAGCCGGAGCTTCTTCGGCGGCCTCTTCAGCCGGGGCTTCCTCAGCGGCGGCAGCGGCTTCGGCTTCAGCCTTGGCCTTGGCAGCAGCTTCGGACTTGGCGGCCTTCAGCTTCTGAGCCTGGTTCTCAACGGCCGCGATGCGGGCCTCGGCGTCCGGGCCAGCCTCAACGGTCTTCAGGGTGCCTTCGGCACCTTCAAGGCCCTTGTACTTCTGCCAGTCGCCGGTGATGTTCAGCAGCTTGAAGACGGGCTCGGACGGCTGAGCGCCGACGCCGAGCCAGTACTGAGCGCGGTCAGACTTGATCTGGATGGTCGAGGGCTGGGTGTTGGGGTTGTAGGTACCGATCTCCTCGATGACCTTGCCGTCACGCTTCTTGCGGGAATCGACGACCACCACACGGTAGAAGGCGTAGAACTTCTTGCCCTGTCGCTTCAGACGAATCTTGGTTGCCAAAATGGCTCTCCTTGTAATGCTAGGTGTGCGGGTTCTCGGTTTGCCATGTGGGGCATGACCGGCCGGAATCCACGTGTCCTCGCGGCTCGGGGTGTAGAGGGCGCCACGCGCGCGCGAATAACCGTACTAGTGTAACGCGGAAGCCGGATATTGCGCATCGGTCCGGTCGTGACGCACGGAATCGCCGGACGGACGGCGTGTCGGCGGCGCGCCCGCCGTCGCCATGGCTGATAGCCTGATTGATGGCAGTGCGAGACGGGAAAGGGGGCGCTGATCGATGGGTGAGTGCGTGATCGGCCCCGGTGCCCGGGCGCGTGTGGATGCGGATGACGGATTCTTCTTCGGCATGGGGGCCTTCGAGACCATCGCGGTATCTGGTGGCGCGCCCGTGTTTCTGGACGACCATCTGACGCGCTTGGATGGGACGTTGCGGTACCTCGGCATCGAGGCGCGTCGTGCCGACTTGGAGACGATGGTTCTCCGCGCATGCGCCGGACTCGGCGCATCGGACGATTCGGCCCTCAAGCTCACGGTCACCGAGCGCAACCGCGTCGTCTCGTTGAGACGCAACCCGTATGCCGCGCCGGGGGCGAAGCGCGCCTTCCGCTGCGACTTCGCCGATGTGCGCAGGAACGAATCCTCCCCCCTCGCGCGCATGAAGACGTTGGCGTATGCCGAAAACATCATGGAGAAGCGTCGCGCCCGTGACCGCGCCGTCGACGAGCCGTTGTTCCTCAATACGCGGGGCGAGGTCGCCGAAGGGGCCGTCTCCAATATCTTCGCCGTCATCGGGGGAGACGTCGTGACGCCTCCCGTCTCCTGCGGTCTGCTGCCCGGGGTCATGCGCCATGCCGTGATCGGGTTCACGGGGGCCGTCGAACGCCCTATCATGCCCGACGAGCTGCTTCGGGCCGACGAGGTGTTCCTCACCAACTCCCTGATGGGTGCCATGCCCGTGGCCGGTATCGGCGGTGTGGAATTCGAACCGGGGAGCGTGTCGCGCGACGTGAACGACGCCTATGCCCGCATGGTGGCGCGGACGCGGGACCGGGCGCAGACGAAGGAGTTCCGGTGAGCGCGCAGGTGTTCAAGCTCAGGACGTTCCGACCGCTTGCCGACATCGTGGAGCGCGTGCGCGGCGAGGAACGCTTCGCGTTCCTGGACTCCTCGATGCCGGGGGCGCAGGGGCGCTACTCGATCCTGGGACTCTTCCCCTATCTTGTGATCGAACATGGGCGGGGCGGATGCCTCGTCGACGGCGTTGCCGTGGAGGGTGATTTCCTCGATGTCGTGAAGAAGCGGCTTGGACCCTGCGATGGCGCGCGCGATCCGCGTCTGCCCCTCACGGGAGGCGCGATCGGGTATCTGGGATACGATTTCGGCCGCGAATCGTGCGGCGTGCCGACCAGGCACGATCCCGTCGCGGCCACACCGGAGGCGAGCATGGTCTTCTACGACCTGCTACTCATCGAGGACGTCCGGTCGCGGTCGTTGTTCTGTTGCTGCCAGGGGCGGACGATGACGGCCGCCCACGCCCTGACATGGGCGCAGGACCTGGTGGATTCATGCCCGCCCGCCCCTCATCCCGCGCGCCGACGTTCGCTCGCCCCATGCTCCTCCGATTTCACGCGGGCCGGGTACGGCGACGCCCTGGCCCGTCTCGTCGATCATCTGCGCGCCGGCGACGCCTACGTCGTCAACATGGCGCAGCGCCTGCGCCTGGAGACGTCCGGGAGCCCCTATGCCATCTACCGTTATCTGCGCACCCACAACCCGGCCCCGTTTTCCGCCTATCTGCGCGCACCGGGTCTCGACGTGTGCTGTTCGAGCATGGAACGGTTCATGGAGATTCGCTCGGGGCATGTGGTGACGCGGCCCATCAAGGGGACCCGGCCGCGCGGCGGCACGCCGGACGAGGATCGGGCGAACCGCGAGGAACTCGCCCGCAGCGAGAAGGACCACAGCGAACTGCTGATGGTCGTGGACCTCGAACGCAACGACCTGTCGATCGTCTGCGAACCGGGTTCCGTCGGCACGGACCCCGACTTCGCCATCGAGACGTATCCTTCCGTATTCCATCTCGTCGCGACCGTCGAGGGGACGCTGCGCAAGGATCGTTGCGCCGTGGACGCGGTTCGCGCCGCGTTTCCCACCGGTTCGATCACCGGCGCCCCGAAGGTTCGCGCCATGCAGATCATCGACGAGCTCGAACGCGCGCCCCGGGGATTGTACACGGGCAGCATCGGGTATTTCTCCGATACGGGCGATTGCGATTTCAACGTGGTGATCCGCACCATCGTGCGTGAAGGAGGCGAGACGTCGCTCGGCGTGGGCGGAGGCGTCACCGTGGAATCCGATTTCGACTTCGAGTACGACGAGACGATGCAGAAGGCCCGGGCGCTGCGTGAGGCCGCTTCCGTTGACAGGGGGAGCGTCGGCGAGTACAATCGTGGGCAAAACGAATAACTATCTTCAGGGCAGGGTGCGATTCCCTACCGGTGGTACAGCCCACGAGCCGCAAGGCATGATTTGGTGAGATTCCAAAGCCGACAGTACAGTCTGGATGAGAGAAGATGAAAGTACGTTCATGCTTCGTCGTACGCCCTGAAATGATGCCATATCATTTCAGGGCGTTTTCGTGTTCGCATGAACCTTCTTTTGTATGCCTTGGATAGCGTATGGGCGCAACATGCTTGGAGGCGTACATGGACGATGCGCAGTACATGGGACTCGCGATCGAGCTGGCGAAGCGAGGGGCCGGATACGTGAACCCCAATCCCATGGTCGGCGCGGTGATCGTCAAGGACGATCGGATCATCGGGCAGGGGTATCACGAGGAGTTCGGCGGATTGCACGCCGAGAGGAACGCGTTGCGGCATTGCACGCAGTCACCCGCCGGGGCGACGTTGTACGTCACGCTTGAGCCGTGCTGCCATTACGGCAAAACGCCGCCATGCACGGAGGCGATCGTGGAAAGCGGCATCGCAAGGGTCGTCGTCGGAACCTTGGACTGCAATCCCGTGGTGTCCGGCAAGGGCGTGCGCATGCTCGAGGACCACGGCATACGGGTCGATGTGGGGGTGCTGGCCGACGAGTGCCGGCATCTGATACGGGTGTTCAGCAAATACATCACCACGCATACGCCGTATGTCATCATGAAATACGCCATGACGATGGACGGGAAGATAGCGACCCATACCAATCAATCACGGTGGATCAGCGGCGAGGAGTCGAGGCGTCGGGTCCATCAGCTCCGTCGATCCGTCGCGGCGGTCATGGTGGGGGTAAACACGGTGATCGAGGACGACCCGTTGCTGACATGCCGCATGGCACACGGAAGGAACCCGGTTCGCGTCGTCTGCGATACGCGATTGAGGACGCCCCTCACCTCGCGGATCGTGCAGACGGCGAATGACGTCAGGACCTATATCGCCACCGCCTGCGATGACGAACGCAAGGCGGAGGACTACCGGCGGCACGGCTGCGAAATACTCGCCGTCGGAAGGAAGGGCGACCACGTCGATCTGGCGGACGTGGTGCGGCGCCTGGGGGATATGCAGATGGACAGCGTGCTGCTGGAAGGCGGGAGCGCGATGAATTGGAGCGCCCTCGAACAGCGGATCGTCGATGAGGCGCACGTGTACATCGCGCCGAAGATATTCGGCGGCACCGCGAAAAGCCCGGTGGGCGGCCAAGGGGTCGCCCTGCCTTCCGACGCCGTCATGCTCCGGCCCCGCACCTGCTCCCGAGTGGGAGAGGATTATCTGGTGGAAAGCGAGGTGGTGTATTCATGTTCACGGGAATAGTGGAGGAAGTCGGAACGGTGGCGGACATACGGAGGAGCGCCGCCAACTGCACGCTGTCGGTCGACGCCACGAACGTGATGGAAGACCTCCATATCGGCGACAGCATGGCGGTGAACGGCATCTGTCTGACGGTCGTCGATTTCGACCGGCGACGCTTCACCGTCGACGTGATGAATGAGACGTGGCGCAGAACCTCGCTTGGCGTATTGCGCCACGGGAGCGGCGTCAACCTGGAACGGGCCCTGCCGGTGAACGGAAGGTTCGGTGGCCATATCGTCACCGGGCACATCGACGGCACGGGCAGCATATCTTCCGTGCGGCGCGAAGGCAATGCCGTGTGGTACCGGATCGCGGCGCGGAACGAGATACTCGAAGGCATCGTCGAGAAAGGCTCAATCGCCGTCGACGGCATCAGCCTGACGGTCGCGGAGGTCACGGAAAGGGACTTCTCGGTATCGATCATCCCGCACACCTTGGCGCAGACGGTGCTGGGCGAGAAACGGGTCGGCGGCGTGGTCAATCTCGAAAACGACGTATTGGGAAAATACGTGCGGAACATGATGACGACCCGGACGGGACTGACGCAGGATCTGCTGTCCCGGTGCGGGTTCTGAGAAAGGATGCATGAATCATGAACCATCAGTCGGTGCAAGCGGCGTTGCAGGCGCTGCGGGAAGGAAAACTCGTTCTGGTCATCGATGACGAGGACCGGGAGAACGAGGGGGATCTCATCTGTGCCGCGCAGTCGGCCACCACATGGAACGTCAATTTCATGGCAACCCACGCCAAGGGATTGATCTGCATGCCCATGAGCGGGCAACTGGCCCACAAGCTGATGCTTCCGCCCATGGTCGAGCACAACACCGATAACCATGAAACCGCTTTTACGGTGTCCATCGATTACCGTGGCACCACGACCGGCATCTCCGCCGAAGAGCGGGGATTGACGGCTCGCATGTGCGTCTCCGATGACGTGGAACCCCTCGATTTCCGCAGACCGGGACATATGTTCCCCCTGGTGGCGAAGAAGGGCGGCGTCCTGGAACGGAACGGGCACACGGAGGCGACCGTCGACCTCATGCGGTTGGCGGGATTGCGCGAATGCGGCCTGTGCTGCGAGATCATGGACGACGATGGCCGGATGATGAGGACCCCCGACCTGACCCGGTTCGCCCAGGAGCATCAGATCCCGCTCCTGACCATCAAGGAACTGCAGGAATACAGGAAAGCGCACGATACGCTCGTCGAATGCGTCTCGACCGTGGCGATGCCCACGCGATACGGGGAATTCACGGCGCACTGCTATGTGAACAGGTTGAACGGCGAGCATCATGTCGCGCTGGTCATGGGGGATCTGGGCGATGGGACCGATGTGTTGTGCCGGGTGCATTCGGAATGTCTGACCGGTGACGTCTTCGGCTCGCTGCGTTGCGATTGCGGTCAGCAGTTGGACACGGCGATGAGGATGATCGCGGAGCATGGTTCGGGCGTGCTGCTGTACATGCGCCAGGAAGGGCGGGGCATCGGTCTGGTCAACAAGCTGAAGGCCTACCGTCTGCAGGACGAGGGCATGGACACGCTCGACGCCAATCTCGCGTTGGGATTCCCCGGTGACGCGAGGGAGTACTACATCGGAGCGCAGATTCTCAGGGATCTGGGGATACGGTCTATGCTCCTGCTGACCAACAATCCCGACAAAGTGTATCAATTGGAAGACTATGGAATGGAGATCCGCGACAGAATACCAATCGAAATCGAAGCCAATGCTTACGACAGTTTCTATCTCAAAACCAAGAAAAACCGCATGGGACATATCCTGAACATGGAGGAGGAATAAATGCACACGTTCGAAGGCGATCTGGTAGCCGAAAACATCACGATAGGCATCGTTGTGGCGAGGTTCAACGAGTTCATCACCTCAAAACTGCTGGCAGGGGCGCTGGACACCCTGAAAAGGGAGAATGTCCGCGAACAGGACATAGCGGTGGCCTGGGTGCCGGGCGCCTTTGAGATACCCCTGATCGCGTCGAGGATGGCCAAGAGCAAGCGCTACGATGCGATCATCTGCCTGGGTGCGGTCATTCGGGGCAGCACCAGCCACTACGATTACGTGTGCAATGAGGTCTCGAAGGGAATCGCGCAGACCAGCCTCGACACCGGTGTGCCGGTGCTGTTCGGCGTGCTGACGACGGATTCCATCGAACAGGCGATCGAACGGGCCGGCACCAAAGCGGGGAACAAGGGTTCCGAGTGCGCGCAGGGCGCGATCGAAATGGTGAATCTGATCCGCTCCATGGACCTCTGACGGCGAACCACCCGGCTGCGGGCGGGGGTCTTCCAGACGTTCCCGCCCGCTTCGCGCCACACGGCCAAGGCCCGATCGATCGCCGCGCCCGCTACCGCAGGGTGAGCGTTGCGGCCAAAGCCAGATGGTCGGTGTCCGGCACTTCGAAGGACGTCACACCGGACGGCCTGAGCCCTTGGGTGAACAGGATATGGTCCAGTTCGATGCGCGGCCACTTGAGCCAGCGCGGGAAGGTGAGATTCGGGCCGGCGGCTTGAATCAGACTTGCGTCCTTGAATCCGGACTTGAGCAACGCGCGGAAGCTCGGGTGGTCGGTGCTCGAGTTGAGATCGCCCATAACGACGATGATATTGCGATTGCTGACGGATTTTGCACGGGCGAGTTCTCGCAGACCCAGAATGCCGGCCGACCAATCCGCGCAGCCGCGCATCGGCGATTTCGGGTGAGCCGAACAAAGCGTCACTGTGCGGTTACCGGAGGTTTTGAGGGTGATGGCGGGAACGTCGGCGGCAGGGATGGAGACCACGTTGGGCACCGCTGCGCTCGGCTCGTAGCGGGAATAGATCACGTTGAATCCACCGTTATCGGTCTCTTTGGCCTCTCCGAACTGATGGGAGGGGAGGAGTTCGTTGATGTCGGCTTCGGTAAGACGTGTGATGAGGTCGTCGGTGACTTCCTGCAAGGCCAATACGCTGATATTGCGTTCGCGAATATTGCGAATGATTTCAGCGGCGTCGGCGCGTCCGTATCGACAATTCATCGTCATAACCGAGAACTGGGGCGAGAGTGTTTCACGCGTTGTTTCACGGTGCCCGTCGGAGATTGTTTCGGGTCCTTCCTTCGGAGTGTTTGAGGTACCCGATGTATTGCTGTTATGGCTTTTTGACAGCGTCGGCGAAGTTGTTTCACGGGCTGTTTCACGGTGGGATTCTCTGCGTTTGCCGGCTGGGTCGATTGACGTACCCCAGTAGCTGATGCGCTGTGAGCTGGCAATCAGCGCGACCATAATAAGCAACGACATCGCAGTCCATTCATGTTGCCATGCGGCGACCGCGGCCAGAATCATCAAAGGAACCCACAACAGCGGAGTCAGGGCAATCATATACGGAAGCGGCATGCGGGCCTCGAGACCGGCGGGCAGCGCGCTTAAGGCCGTCCATAACAGTGCGATGATTGCCACCGCGCCGAGGATTGTCGTCATGGAAGTTCCTTTCGAAATACAAATTGAACCGAGATATAACTTGGCTCCCCTCTGCGAGGGGAGCCAAGTTGTGAAATCAGCGACCGAACAGTCCGCCAAGGCCTCCGCCGAGGTTCGGCGGCAGTTCAGTGCCACCGTCGACGTTGCCCATCATCTGCTCAAGGCCGGCGGGCAGGGCCGGGTTCTGTGGCTTCTTGGCGAAGGCGGAACCGCCGGTCGAACCGGAGGACTTGCCGGCCAGCTTGTCGCGCAATGCCTTTTCCTCGGCCTCGCGCTTCATCGGATTGCCGGACTTGCCGCCCTTCTTCTTGTTCTTGCCCTTCTTCTTGCCGCCGCCCATAGCCGGGCCGCCGAAGCCGGGGATGCCGCCGCCCATGCCGCCACGATTGGACATGCGCTTCATCATCTTTGCGGCCTGCTCGAAACGCTGCAGCAAAGCGTTCACCTGAGAAACCGTCACGCCGGAACCATAGGCGATACGGGCGCGGCGGGAACCATTGATGATCGACGGATCGCGGCGCTCGGCCGGGGTCATCGAGCGAATAATCGCCTCGGTGCGGTCGATCTCCCGTTCGTCGAACTGCTCGAGTTCCTTGCGGTGCTGGGCCATGCCCGGAATCATGCCGAGCAGCGACTTCATCGAGCCCAGCTTGCGCACCTGCTGCAGCTGATCGAGGAAGTCGTCCAGGCCGAAGGAGCCATCGGAGATCTTCGCGGCGGCCTTGCGGGCCTCCTCCTCGTCGAACTGCTTCTGCGCCTGCTCGATGAGCGTCATGATGTCGCCCATGTCGAGGATGCGCGAGGCCATGCGGTCCGGGTGGAAGACCTCGAAATCCTTCAGGCCCTCACCATTGGAGGCGAACAGGATCGGCTTGCCGGTCACGGACGCCACGGACAGCGCGGCACCACCGCGGGCGTCGCCATCGAGCTTGGAGAGCACCACGCCGGTGAAGTCCACGCCCTCGTCAAAGGCCTTGGCGGTCTTGACGGCGTCCTGGCCGATCATCGCGTCGATGACGAACAGGATTTCGTTGGGCTGCACGGCATCGCGGATGTCGCGGGCCTGCTTCATCAGCTCCTCGTCCACGCCCAGACGACCGGCGGTATCGATGATCACCGTGTCGTAGAGCTTCTGCTTGGCGAGTTCGATGGAATCGCGGGCCACCTTCACCGGGTCGCCGGAGGTCTGGCCCGGAGCTGCGACGGCCTCGCCGCCATCGGATTGGACGCCCTTTTCGGGAGCATAGACGGGCACGCCGGCGCGTTCGCCGACCACCTGCAGCTGCGTCACCGCGTTCGGACGCTGCAAATCGGCCGCCACCAGCAGCGGCGTGTGGCCGGAATCCTTGAGCCAGTAGCCGAGCTTGCCGGCCAGCGTGGTCTTACCGGCACCCTGAAGGCCGGCGAGCATGATGATCGTCGGCGGGTTCTTTGCGAAGTTCAGCGGACGATCGACCCCTTGGCCGAGCACGTCGGTGAGCTCCTCGTTGACGATCTTCACCACCTGCTGGGCGGGGTTGAGCGCGTCGGACACCTCGGTGCCCAGTGCACGCTCACGCACCTTGCCGGTGAAGGAACGCACCACGTCGAGCGCCACGTCGGCGTCGAGCAGCGCGCGGCGGATTTCACGGATCGTACCGTCGATATCCGCCTCGGAAAGCTTGCCCTTGCTCTTGAGATGCTTGAACGCATTCGAGAGTCTGTCTGTCAAAGATGAAAAAGCTGCCATAATGGGCAACAGTCTAGCCGCCACGCGGGAAATTGCGGTGTTGGGGACGACGCTTTCCGGGGAATGTGTCGCGTAGTAGTCAGGGATGTTGGGCATTCAGACGGCAAATGCCGTGCCGTCCGCTCGTGGCGAAGCCAATCGAGTGCTTCCGATACCATGGAAACCGTAAAGAATCCTGTGTTTTTTGGAATGCTTACGCTGTTTTGAAAATCGCTGGACACCGCTTATACGCAGACTGCCGTGCGCTCCGAACCATGACGTTCGGGCCAACGCAGACATGCCGTGCAATAAGGAAGGCCCACTGATGCCCACCCAAAAACTACTCGAACGCAAAGCCCTGATCGTTGGCATCGTCATCAACGTGCTGCAGGTCTTAGCCGGCGTGGCCGTGTTCTTCATGACCGGCCTCAAGGCCATGTTCCTCGACTTCTCCTTCACCGCGATTTCCGTCCTGTCCGGAATGGTGGCGGTGTACCTCTCGTCGCGCACGGTGCGAACCACCGAGCGCTTCCCCAATGGCATGTTCGCACTGGAACCCATCTACGCGATCTGCAAGGCCATTTTCACCATGTCGTTGTTGGTGTATTCGCTGATTGACGTGTGCCGAGTAGCGTACGACTACTTCGTGTTCGGGTCCGGCGAACGCATTGAAACCGGCCCGGTGGTCATCTACGAGATCCTGACCGTAATCGTGTGCTTCAGCCTATACATGTATTACCGGCGCTCCAACCGCTCCATCGGCGATTCCAGCACCATGCTCACCGCCGAGTGCAAGAGCACGTTGGTCGACGGATCGATGTCGTTCGGCATCGGCGTGGTTGCCATCTTCCTGATGCTGCTACCGGCCGGCGGTCCGCTTGACTTCCTGCACTACACCGGCGATTTCTTCATCACCGTGGCTTTGGTGGCATTGACCATCAAGGAACCGTTCAGCGTGCTCAAAGAGGCGTTCGTGGAATTGGTCGGCGGCGTGCATGACGACGATGAAACCAACGCCTACGTGGAGGCCGAGGCACAGCGCCATCTGCCTGCCAACACCGACTACGAGCAGACGCTGATCTTCAAGACCGGTATGAACTACACCGTTGACGTGTATCTGAGCGGCATCGGCGAAACCATTGATGTAGCTGACCTCATCGAATGCAAGCGCTCGCTGGAGAAGGAGCTCATCAAGCGCCTGCATATCGTGGACGTGGACTTCGTGTTTGACTGATTGAGGGGTTTGAAGCGGCTACTTCAGGCTCCAAGTGGAACCCTGCGGGCCGTCTTCGATGGCGATGCCGGCCTCGGTCAGGGCGTCGCGAATCTGGTCGGCCTTGGCGAAGTCCTTGGCCTTGCGGGCCTCGGCGCGGGCGTTGAGCTGCTCGGCGATCAGTGCCTCCAGCGCCGCATGTTCGGGCGACTCGGCCGTGCCATCAGCGGCACCGCCGGCACCGCCGGCAACGCCGGCGGACACCCACGGTTCGGCCAGCGGGTCGAGACCCAAGGTGTCGAGCATGGCACGCACGGCGAGCAGCGCCTCACGCACCTCGGCCTTGGCGGTTTCAGAATCGGCGCGGTCAGCCAGCTGTGAAAGCAACGTGTTGCCGGAACGGATGGCAGTGAAGATCGCGGCGGTGGCTCCGGACACGTTGACATCGTCATTCATGGCAGCCACGAAATCGGCGGGCAGGTCGTCGGCGGGCACTGCGGTGATTTCATCGCGGTTCGGCTTGAGATCGCCCAACGCAACGCCGGCTCGTTCGATGAAGTTCGAGACGCGGTCGTATGCAGCCTGCGCCTCGACCAACGCCTGATCGGACCATTCGAGCATCGACCGGTACTGCACGGAGCCCAAAGCGTAACGCACCACCCAAGCGGAATGCTCGGCCAGCACGCTCGGCACGGACAGGCCGGTGCCCAGCGACTTCGACATCTTCTCGCCCTTGGCGGTCACCCATGCTGAATGCATCCAGCGCGCAGCAGAGGGGAAGCCGGCCGCACGGGTCTGCGCCATCTCGTTTTCGTGGTGGGGGAAGCGCAGATCCAAACCGCCGCCGTGAATGTCGAAGCCATCGCCCAGGTAACGGTGGGACATGGCGGAGCATTCGATGTGCCAGCCAGGGCGACCCACGCCGAACGGCGTCGCCCAGCGGGCGTCCTCGGGGTCGGTGCTCTTGGGCGCCTTCCACAGGGCGAAGTCACGTGGATCATGCTTGTCGGGGGAGGCGTCGGCCGGGTCGACCGGATTGTACTTGTCGGCACCGGTGGCGTCCACGGACGGGCCCATGCGGTCGGCCACGGCAGCGGCCTCATCGACTTCGGAGGTCTGCTTCTGGTGGGTGAGTTCGCCGTAATGCGGCCAGGATGCCACATCGAAGTACACGTTGCCGGTGGGCTTGCCGTCCGCATCCGTGACCACATAGCCGTGGCCGTTGTCGAGAATGCGCTGAATCAGGTCGATCATGTCCGACATGTGGCCGGTGGCGCGAGGTTCCACGGTGGGCGGCAGCACGCCGAGCGTGTTGTACGCCTCGGTGAATTCGCGCTCGTAGTAATAGGCGCGGGCCCACCAACGCTGGCCGGCGGCCGCGGCCTTATCGAGGATCTTGTCGTCGATATCGGTCACATTACGCACAAAAGTGACTTTGTAGCCGAGCTTCAAAAACCAGCGGCGCACGATGTCGAATGCCACGGCGGCACGGATATGGCCGATATGCGGTGACGACTGCACGGTGGCGCCACACACATAAATGCCGACTTCGCCCGGCTTGAGCGGCACGAAATGGCTGACCTGGTGCGAGGCGGTGTCATACAGATTCAGGCCTTCTGCGGCCTTGGCGACATGTACCGGCGTCAGGCTTGAAGGCATGACGGAAATGTTGAAATCCTGCGGTTCTTGGCTGTTTCCCATAACGCTCAAGCGTAGGGTCCGAACCAGACATGCTGAATCGTTACTCGAAGAGTTTGATGAACGCTTCACAGGTGGGGCCCGAACGAGGTGACAGACGGATGAGAAGCAGGACAACAGTCTCGCGAGAATACGTCTTTGACCGCTGCGGAAACTGCGAGATTCATGGATTTGCCCTGCTCGTTACGCAAACGGGGAACGCTCGTGCCACAATAGAAGTCATGGCCACACCACAAGTGCTCATTTTGCAACATGTCCCATGGGAACGTCCGGGACGCATATTGTCGAACCTCGAGGACATCGGTCTTGAGACGGTGACGATGAATATCGTCGACAAAAAGAAACCGGACTTGCCTGATTTCGGCGAACTGGCTGGCGTGGTAATCATGGGTGGGCCTATGGGCGCGCTTGATTACGACAAGTATCCGGGGCTGAAGGCAGAAGCCAAGTTGGCGCGTGCCGCTGTGGCTTCAGGCAAGCCGATTCTCGGTGTATGCCTGGGGCATCAGATTATCGCCACTGCGCTTGGTGCGCAGCTGCGCAAGGGCGATGCGCCGGAGATTGGGTTCGCGCCGATCAAGCGTGTGGACAAGCATGACTTCTTCTCCATGTGGGATAAGCAGCTGACGGTGCTGCACTGGCATAACGACGTGGTGGGCTTGCCCGAGGGGGGCCAGCTGCTGGCGCGTTCGTCTTCCACCAAGGTGCAGGCGTTCCGACTGGGATCCGCGCTGGGCATGCAGTTCCATCTTGAGGTGTGCGGCTCGCTGCTGGACGAATGGCTGGATGAGCCGAGCATGGTCAAGGATCTCAAGGCCGCGGGTGGGTCCAAGTCCCGATTGCGCGAGCAATTCGCCCAATACGATCAGCTACTGCATCCGCTCGCCGAGCAAGTGTTCTCCGGTTTTGCGGCCCGCTGCAACTCCTACGCTCAGACGCTGAACAAATAACGTTTGTGGGCCGCCGCTGGGCAAGCGTGGCGCTACATTGGTGAGTCATGCCGACTTATGACATTGGACTGGAACATGTTTCGCTCGCTTTCGCTACCAAAACCATCTTCACTGATGTGACGCAGGGTGTTTTCGAGGGCGACCGCATCGGCATCGTCGGCAAGAACGGCGACGGCAAATCCACATTGCTGCACCTGTTCCGCGGCACCCAGGAGCCGGATTCCGGCCGCGTGACGAAGCGCGGCGGACTCACGTTCGGCATGCTTGACCAGCACGATCCGCTCGACGACAACGCCACCATTCGCGAAGCCGCACTTGAGGGGCGCGCCGACTACGAATGGGCGTCCGACAACACCTCCCGTGAAATCGTCGAGGCATTGCTCGGCGGCATGAGTCTGGATGCCAAGGTCGGCTCCTTGTCCGGCGGCCAGCGTCGCCGCGCCGATTTGGCCCGACTTCTGCTCAAGGATTGGGATATTCTCGCGCTTGACGAGCCCACCAACCATCTCGACGTGGTCACTATCCACTGGCTTGCCGAGCATTTGAAGAACCGCTGGTCCAAAGGCCAGGGCGCTCTGTTGCTCGTGACCCACGATCGCTGGTTCTTGGACGAGGTCTGCGAATCGATGTGGGAAGTCCACGATGGCGTGATCGAGCCGTTCGAGGGCGGGTATTCGGCGTATATGCTGCAGCGCGTGGAACGCGATCGCCAAGCGGATGTGCGTGAAACGAAGCGCCGCAATCTGGCCCGCAAGGAGCTCGCATGGCTTTCGCGCGGTGCCCGTGCCCGTTCCACCAAGCAGAAATTCCATGTCAAGGCCGCGCGCGAGCTTATTGCCGACGTGCCGCCGATGCGTAACACACTTGAACTGAAGCAAATGGCCACCTCCCGTCTCGGCAAACAGGTGGTCGATTTGGTCGACGTGACGCAGATTTTCGAAAAACCGCAGGGCATGGCCGATATCGACCCGGATGTGGCGGCGCTCTCCGCGTCCGCTTCCCGCGTGGATGTGGTCAACGCCATGTACGCCGAGCCGCAGCTGCACGGTTCCGTTGAGGTGGCGGTCACCGACCTGACTGACCCGCGCCTGGTGGACGCCGGCGTGCCGGAAGCCGTCGAGGCCGCTGAGGAAGCGCGTAAGAAGGCCGAGGCTGAGAGCGGCAATCCACAGCTTGCTGACGATCGCGAGGTTCGTCGCATGAACACGGGTGGTGAAACCATCGGCGGTGACACTGCTGCAACGGATTCGGATGATGACACTGCTGCAGCCGGTGTCACCTCGGCTGCACGCAAGGTGACGGTTTCCGGCCGCGAGATTTTGGATGATGTGACATGGCTGATTGGCCCGGGCGACCGTTTCGGCATCGTCGGTGCGAACGGTGCCGGCAAGTCCACATTGCTGAAGTTGATTGACGGTTCGATTACTCCGACCGTGGGCCATGTGAACATCGGCAAAACCGTGAAGTTCGCCGTACTCTCGCAGCGTCTTGATGAGCTGGAGAAACTGGGCCAGTACAAGATCAAGGAAGTGCTTTCCCGCTATAAGCCGAGCTACATTGTGGATGGCAAGGAAGTAACGCCGGGACAGTTGATGGAGCGTCTCGGCTTTGAATCCGCCCAGTTGATGACGCCGATTCGCGACCTCTCCGGCGGACAGAAGCGCCGCATGCAGTTGCTGCTCATCCTGCTCGACGAGCCGAACGTGCTCATCATGGACGAGCCCGGCAACGATCTGGACACTGATATGCTCGCCGTCATGGAGGATTTGCTCGATACTTGGCCGGGCACGTTGATCGTCGTATCCCACGACCGGTACCTGCTGGAGCGCGTCACCGATCAGCAGTTCGCGCTGATTGGCGGCAAGGTACGCCATCTGCCCGGTGGCGTGCAGGATTACCTCGATATGGTTGAGGCTGTTAAGAACGGCAAGGGATTGCCGGCTGACACGCCTGGCTTCGCGGGCACCGGTAGCAGCTCGGCGAAGTCTGGTAGGGGTAAGGCGGCCGCCGTCAATGCTGCTGCATCTCTCCCTCAGTCCGCTTCGCGGACAGCTCCCTCGTCAGAGGGAGCCAATAACAGTGAGGACTCCACCTCGAAGCTCACCGGCAAGGCCTTCCACGAGGCATCCAAGCGCGTGAATGCCATCGAGCGCAAGCTTGCCAAACTGGAAGAGCAGAAGACCGAACTTGAGGCACAGATGGCCGTCCATGACCCGAGCGACTACGAGGGTCTCAACAAGCTCAATGAACAACTCACCGCCGTCAATACTGAAAGCGATAATCTCGAAGCCGAATGGCTCGAACTCTCCGAACAATTGGAGTAGCGGGAGAAACCGTAACGTTCACAAGGCCTCGGTAGTTTGCCGGGGCCTCCCGCTATGCAAACTCCCACGGATTAATCAATTCCACGTCGGTACCTTCGAAGTCCTTGATATTGCGCGTGGCTATGGCCGCATCCCAGGAACAGGCAATTGCCGCAATCATGGCGTCTTGAATACTGGTAGGTGTGCCCCTGCGTTCGCGTTCGACAAGGATATGGGCATAATCCGCAGCTGCCTGGGTGTCAAATGCGAACGTCCTGTCCTCTAATGTCATAAGCGCCAGCTTGACGGTCGTATCTGTGTACTTTCGTCGTTTGCCTTCAGGCATGCGACATATTCCGACCAACAACTCGGCGACGGTGATGGCGGTGGTTGCCAGATTGCTTGTATCTTGGTTCCTCAGCCAATTGGCAACGTGTTCGTCTGGCTGTTTCTTGATGATTTCGCTGATGACGTTGGTGTCCAGAATAATCATGGCCGATTCCTATTCAAAAGATACTGGCGGTCGGGAATCGGCGGAATTTCGCTCGGATAGTGGGAGTTCCCCCTTGTCAAGTCCCTCAAAATCCATGTTCTTCATGAATTCGCGAATCTCGTCATAGAAATTGGTCTTTCGTGTGATTTCATGCGCCACCGTGCCGGCCAGCCATTCTTCAAGAATGGATCGCACCTGAGATTCCATGGAGCGGTTGTTTTTCTCAGCCACTTCTTTGAGCTGCTGAATCTGCTCATCGGGTATTTTTCGGATGGTCAATGTTGCCATGATGCACCTCCTTGTTGCTGTCATAATGCTAGCATAAGATGCTGTCATTTTGCTTGCAGTACGGGTGATGAGGTATGCACGCATGAAAAAGGCGGATATGCATCATGCACATCCGCCCTTTGAGCTTGGACTGGGTCTCCCCACAGTCGCCGAATCAGCGCCCGGTAACCTCGGAACCGACGACCTTTTCGCTCAGGGCGCGCGGGCCGCGGGTCACGGCTACGGCACCGGAGCGCACCAGCTCAATCACACCGTAGTGCTCCAAAAGCCCCAGCAGCGCATCGATCTTGCCTTCGGCGCCGGTGGCCTCAATGGTTAGGGACTCGGGGTGTACGTCCACCACACGCACGCGGAAGAGGCGCACGATCTCCAGCACGTCGGAACGGTTGGATTCGTCGGCGGACACCTTGATGAGCACCAGTTCGCGTTCCACGGTGGAGTTCGGGTCGAGTTCCACGATTTTGAGCACATGCAGCAGCTTGTTGAGCTGCTTGATGATCTGCTCCAGTGGCACGGCCTCCACGTCGGCGGTCACCGTGACGCGTGAGATGTCCGGACGCTCGGTGGGGGAGACGGACAGTGAGTTGATGTTGAACGCACGGCGAGCGAACAGGCCGGCGATACGCGCCAGAACGCCCGGGCGGTTCTCCACCAGCACGGACAGCGTATGACGCTGGGAACCAGGCTGGGATGCAGGATAGTTAGCCATGAGTGTTCTCCTCTCCTCAGTGCTCGCTCGCAGTGGCAGCGGCGGTCTCGTGCTCGAACACGCCGGTCGCATGCTCGTCCGGACCGGTTCCCGGAGCCGGGGTGCCGCCAGCCAGCGGCTTGATGCCGGGCTTGTACGTCACCTCGTCGTTGGAGGCGCCGGCGGCTACCATCGGCCACACCATCGCATCCTTCCACACGCGGAAGTCGATCAGCACCGGGCGGTCGTTGATCTGGTTCGCCTTTTCGATGGCGGCAATCGCCTCTTCCTCGGTGAACGCGCGGATACCCACGCAGCCGTATGCCTCGGCCAACTTGATGAAATCAGGCACTTCGAGCGGCGCATTGCCGTCGGTCAGTGCCGTCTCGCCGTCGACGCCATGCGCTTCACCATCGAGCAGGTTGGTCTGCGAGTAGTGGTGCTCGTAGAACAGCGTCTGCCACTGACGGACCATGCCGTATACGGAGTTGTTCAGAATCGCGATCTTCACCGGAGCGTGGTCCAGGAACGCGGCGGCCAGCTCCTCAGAGGTCATCTGGAAGGAACCGTCACCATCGATCAGCCACACCGGCTTCTTGCCTTCGAACTCGCGGGCCGAGCCCACGGATGCGCCGATGGCGGCTGGCAGACCGTAGCCCATCGTGCCGAGGCCTCCGGAGGAGATCCAAGCGTGCTGGTTCTCGAAATCGATGAACTGCGAAGCCCACATCTGGTGCTGTCCCACACCGGTCACCCAGATGGTGGACGGATCGGCCATCTCAGAGAGCTTTTTGAGGACCCACTGCGGGGCCAGCGAGCCGTCGGTCGGCTCATCCCACGTCATCGGGTATTCCTCGCGCCAGCCGTCGATCGCCTTCCACCAGGGGGCCAGATTCGGCTTGCCCTGAATGGCCTGCGTGTGCTGAATCTCGGGAATCAAGTCGTCGAGCACGGTAGCCACATCGCCCACGATCGGCACGTCGGGCTGACGGTTCTTGCCGATTTCAGCCGGGTCGATGTCAATGTGAATCACGCGGGCGGTCGGTGCGAAGGCGTCGAGCTTGCCGGTCACGCGGTCGTCGAAACGTGCACCGATGGCCACAAGCAGGTCAGCGCGCTGCACGGCGCCGGTTGCGGCAATCGTACCGTGCATGCCCAGCATGCCGAGGTTCTTCGGGTCGGAGTCGGGAATGATGCCGCGTGCGGGCAGGGTCGTGACCACGGGAGCGCCGGTCAGGTCGGCCAGAGCCTTGATCTGTGCGCCGGCGTTGGAGCGGGCGGCGCCGCCACCCACATACAGCACCGGGCGGTACGACTGAGAGAACAGCTTCGCCGCGTCGGACAGCACATGGCCGTGCGCCTTGGTGGTGGGGTTGTAGCCGGGCAGAATCATGCGCTGCGGCCATGAGTAGTACATGTCGCCGGTCTGTGCGGTCTTGGTCAGATCCACGACCACCGGGCCGGGGCGGCCGGTGTTGGCGATGTAGTACGCCTCGGAAAGCACGCGAGGAATATCCTGCGCGCGGGTCACGAGGAAGGAGTGCTTGGACACCGGGTAGGTGATGCCCACGATATCCGCCTCCTGGAAGGCATCAGTGCCGATGGCTTGCACGCCCACCTGACCGGTAATCACGACCATGGGCACGGAGTCCATGTTCGCGTCCGCGATGGCCGTGACCACGTTCGTGGCACCCGGGCCGGAAGTCACGATGCACACGCCCACCTTGCCAGTGGCCAGTGCGTAGCCTTCGGCGGCGTGGCCGGCGGCCTGCTCGTGGCGCATAAGCACGAAGCGGAACTTCGTGTTGTCTTTGATCTCGTGGTAGACGGGCAGAATCGCGCCGCCAGGAATGCCGAAGACGTCCTCGACGCCGAGATCCTCCAGCGAACGCACCAGCGCCTGGGCGCCGGTCATCTTCTCTCCATCGACGATGGTCTGCTGGTCGGGTGCCGCGTTGATTTTCGGCACACCGCTGAATGCCTGCAAAGGCGTGGGTAAAGCCATGATTCCTCTCACCTCATAGGTTTTGTAGCGAACCTGACCGACCTTGGGATGGGGCCGGGTGCCCGCGTGTCTGATTCCAGTCGCTTCCCCGAGACTTGTGGCCCCGACACGACTCGTCGCTCATGTTGGTATCAGTCTATTCGCAAATCCGACAGCGGGCTTACTTAGTCCGCGTCTTGAGCGAGTCCAGTGACTTCCAGCCCGCTTCGGCGGCCGCCAGCTGCGCCTTACGCTTGCTGGAGCCCTTACCGATGCCGATGATGTCGCCGTTCTCGCCCAACGAGACGCGCGCGGTGAAGATCTGCGCGTATTCCGGGCCGGAGACCTCCATATGGTAGACAGGCTCCTCCTTGCCGAGGCTGTGCGCCTTGACGGTCAGCGAGGTCTTCCAGTCGAGTGCCGGGCCCTCGGTGGCCACTTCGGCGAGCGTGTCGTCAATAAGCCGGTGAATCACCTTGCGTGCCTCGTCGATGCCGTGTTCCAGGAAAGTCGCGCCGATGAGCGATTCCACGATGTCGCACAGAATGGAGTTCTTCTCCGCGCCGCCCTGCTCGGCTTCCCCGTGACCCAGCAGAATGTAGGGGCCCACCTTGAGCTTGGTTTTGGCGATGGCACTCAGCGCGTCTTCGGAGACGGCCTTGGCGCGCATCTTGGCCAGTTGCCCCTCGGTCATATCCGGGTGAATAGTGAACAGCGTTTCAGTGGAGACCAGTTCGAGCACCGCGTCTCCCAGGAATTCGAGGCGTTCGTAATTGGCCACGCCGGGGTGCTCATGCGAGAAGGAGCGGTGGGTGAGTGCCTGCACGAGCAGATCCGGGCTAAGAGTGGTGCCCAACGCTTCAAGAAGCTCGTTGGCTGGCGTCGGCTGCTGTGGGGTTTCATTACTCATGATTGTTGTATGGTCCTTCACGCGATGGTGATGTGTTGTGTTGTGTTGTGTTGTGTTGTGTGCGATGCGATGGTGTACGTAATGGTGCACTTATGCGAAGACCCCGCCACCCGTCGATGGCAGGGCCTTCATTCAAGCCGTTATCGCAGGACTCACTTGGTGTGAGCCGGCTGGATGGCGGAGCGGTAGGTGCGGCCGCGGTAGTTACCGCAGCTCGGGCAAGCCATGTGCGGCAGGGCCGGAGCGCCACAGTTCGGGCAGTTCACGGTCGCAGCAGCGGTGGCCTTCCAGTTCGCGCGACGCGAGTGCGTGTTGGCGCGCGAGGTCTTGTACTTAGGCAGTGCCATTTGAGTATCCTCTATTTCGTTCGAACAATTGAGCTTAAGCGTCCGTTATCTTAACGCACGGCTCGTACAAACTCCGTTCAGGCGCGCGTCACTCGGCCTGCTCGCCGTTCTGCTCGGCCTCGAGCTGGGCTTTGAGCCCCGCCAATCCGGCGAAACGGATATCCGTCACATCGTGATGATGATCGGGATCCTCGTTCAGATCGGCACCGCACTGCGAGCACAGGCCCTTGCAATCCGGTCGGCACAGTGGCTGCAACGGCAGCGATTCGACCAGCGTGTCGCGGATCATCGCCTCGATGTCCGCGAATGCGCCGTTCTCCAGCAGCGGATACGTGTCTTCCGATTCGTCCTCGCCGGCGATGATGTCGATCTCGTCGTCCTTCTTGTTCTTGCCACCCTTGCCGTTGGCCTTGTCCTGACCCGACTCATACGGGAAGAACACCGTCACATCAACCGGCCAGCCCTCGTCAATCGGCTTCAGGCAGCGCGTGCACTCGCTGACGAATGGCGCGACCAGGCGGCCGGTGAAGATCAGGCCGTCCACAATCGAATCGAACTGCCCGCTCACGTGTACGGGCTCACCTTCCTTGATGCCGACAATGCTGTCGCCAATGCCGGAAGGGGCTGGGAAATCGGCGTCAATCGGCTTGGATTGACCGGCGCGCGAAGCAATCTGCGCTACCGGAATGGCCCACGGGGAATCTTCAACTCGTGCCATGGTATGTTCTTGGTGCCTTTCGTATGTTGGCTGGAGTTATTCGTTACTGGCGTTATTCGCGTTACTGATGTTGCCGGCGTTGCTGGTGTTACTGGGCTTCGGGATAGTCGTTCAGCGTCAGGTGCGGCATCCGTTCTCCGGCCGCGCGCTGGCGCTCTTCCAGCACGTTAAGACCGGCCTGCACATCCTGACTGAGTTTGCCGAGCTGCTGGGACAGCCCTTCCATCACCGTAGTGCAGTACTGGTCCGCGCCTTGGGTCAGATGGTCGGCTCTGGTCTGTGCCTGGTCAAGAATCGCGCGCGCTTTCTGCCGTGCAAGCTCGGTGACGTTCTCCTGGCCGGCCAGGAACTGTGCCTGTTCGTTGGCGTCCTTGATCATGTCGGCTGCGCGGCTTTGTGCGGAGGCGACGATGGCGTTGGACTGGGTCTGTGCCGATTCCAGACGGCGCTCGGCCTCGCGCATGAGGGCGGAGGCGCGCTCCAACTGCACCGGCAGCATTTTCTTCAACTCGGAAAGCTGGTCGGTGAATTCGTCTCGGTCAACCTTCACCATGCCGGGGGCGAATATGCTGGACTTCGCTTCACCCAGTGCCACCTCGAGCTGGTCGATGATGTCATACACCGTGGTGAATTCCTCGCGGCTCTTGACCGTGGCCGGGTCGTCGTCCGTGGTTTCTCGCAGGTCGGGCATTTCGTTCATGAACGAGGGGCGAGTGCCGGCGGCCTGAGCGGTCTGAGCTTGTGCCCGGGTCTGCTGAGCTGCTTGGGCCTGCGCTTTGGCCTGCATCTGTGCCGGAGTAGGGGTAGGCGCGGCGGGCGGCGATCCGGCGAGAACATCGGCCTCTTCGGTGGGTGCCGGCGCGGCTTGCGTAGACGCGGGCGGTTCCGGGGCGGACGGCTCCGGAGTGGACGATGCGGTGTCCGCATTCGGTTTGGTCAGATCGACGTATCCAGTGGGGTGGTCATCGCTCATAGTCATTAGTGCATCAGTCCTTCCGCTGACGTTCCTCGGCCAGGGCATCGGCCAGCATCGGCACGACGCAATCGGGCACCATGCCGGTCACGTCGCCCCCATGGCGGGCCACGTCCTTGACGATGGAACTGGAGATGTGTTCAAGAATCGGATCGGCCGGCAAAAACAGGGTTTCGATGCCGGCGAGCTTGCGATTGACCAGCGCCATGCCGAGCTCGGCTTCATAGTCGCCGTTCTGGCGCAGACCCTTGACGATAACGGTGGCGCCGACCTTCTTGCAGTAGTCGGTGATCAGGCCGTCGGTGGAAGAAACGGTGACGTTCTTGCAACCGGCTTTGTCAAGGGCACGGCGAATCACGTCGACTCTGGTGGCTTCGGAAAACATCGGTGTTTTCGCGGCGTTGACGGCCACCACCACATGCACCTCGTCGAAAAACCGCGCCGAGCGCTCGATTACATCCAAGTGTCCGGCGGTAACGGGGTCATACGAGCCGGGGCATACTGCGATAGTCATGCCTTATAGCCTACCGCTAGTGGTGTGCTTCGTGCTGCCGAGCGTGCATTGTTGTCGCGTCGGCGTATGAGGCAGTGTGTGCGGTGCCGTATGTGGCGTCGGTGCGGCGTTGTGTGCGGCATTGTTATGTGGCATTGTATGTGGCGGGGTGGCGTGATGCGCGACATGGGTGTGTGGAGGTGTGCGGATTACGCGCCAATGGGTTTCGCGGGTAACGACGGGAATCTATGATGGAGTGCAGTCGAATCGTTGAATACGAGGAAAGAAGTGCACTATGACTTTTGCCGAGATGTTCGTTGATGATGCCGAACCGCTGCGCAACCCGGACCAAGGTGCCGGCACGTCGGTGCTGGAACGCCCGGAAACCAAGGAGTCTCCGGTTCGTGACGATGGCGGCGACGCGGATCGATTCGCACATTATGTTTCTAAGGACCGTATCGCCGAATCACGCGCGACCGGTCGTCCGGTGGTCGCCCTGTGCGGCAAGGTCTGGGTGCCCAAGCACGATCCGTCCAAGTACCCGGTTTGCCCCGATTGCAAGCGCATCTACGAAGAAATGACGCGCTAAAGGTGGTACTTGGCTCCCCTCAGCGAAGGGAGCCGAAATGGTCACCGAGCCGAAATCTCGTCGATCAGCTTGAGCTCCTCGTCGCTGAAGTGGGTGTTCTTCAGCGCGCCGATGTTGTCGAGAATCTGCTGAGGCTTGGAGGCTCCGGTCAGCACGGAGGTCACCTTACCATCGTGCAGCAGCCATGCCAGGCTCATCTCGGCCAGCGTCTGGCCGCGTTCGGCGGCCAGATTGTTCAGGTCCACGACCTGCTTGTGCAGTTTCTCGGTCAGGGCGGAATCGTTGAGGAATCGCGGATCGTGAGCCATGCGGCTGTCGGCCGGAATGCCGTTCAGATAACGGTTGGTCAGTAGGCCCTGAGCCAGCGGGCAGAAGGTGATAAGGCCCTTGCCCAGCTTGTAAGCCGTCTCCTTCAGACCGTTCTTTTCCACGGTGCGGTCGAGGATGTTGTACTTGTTCTGGTTGATGATGAACGGCACGTGCAGGTCGGCGAGAATCGCGGCGGCCTTCTCCATCGTCGGACCATCGTAGTTGGACAGACCCACGTACAGGGCCTTGCCGGAGTTCACGGCCTGAGCCAGCGCGCCCATCGTCTCCTCCAGCGGGGTTTCCGGGTCCGGGTGGTGATGGTAGAAGATGTCCACATAATCCAAGCCCAAGCGTTCGAGCGACTGGTCGAGGCTGGCGAGCAGGTACTTGCGGCTGCCGAGGTCGCCATACGGGCCTGCCCACATTTCATAGCCGGCCTTGGTGGAGATGACGAGTTCGTCGCGGTGGTGCTTGAAGTACTTGGCGAGCAGCAGGCCGCAGTTCTTCTCGGCCTGGCCGGGCTCGGGGCCGTAGTTGTTGGCCAGATCGAAGTGGGTGATGCCGTTGTCGAAGGCGGTGAAGACCAGGGACTTCATCTGGTCGAATGGCGTGATGTCGCCGAAGTTGTGCCAGAAGCCGAGTGAGACGGCCGGCAACTTGAGGCCGGAGGTGCCGGCACGGTTGTAGGTCATCGTGTCGTAACGGTGCGGGTTGGGAGCGTAGGTGGTGGTTGGCTCGAACATTGAGTCTCCTTACAATGTCATTTTTGTTCTTACGAATGCTGGTCTGCGATGGGCAAACCGACGCCGATCGAGTGGTATTCGTAAGGGTTCTTAGATACTAAGGTTCCAGTTCAAGTGAACTTGAATGCAAACGGCTGCGACGCTTCGGCGTGTCGCCGCAGTAAGGAGTCATGATGTCCTACACCATTCGTCAGGTGGCCACGCAGTTCCATATGCAGCCCTCTACGCCGGTGAAGACTGGCCGGATTGGCGCGAGTACAAAAACCGCGCCTATTCCATTGAATGTTGAGGCCATCGAGTGCTGAGCTGGATGCCGGCTGGGCACAAAGACCGATGCGCGTCGATCGTGGGCGCGTCTATCCGAGTAAGGCCTTGCTCGGCAGTGCGCGGTCGAGCAGCCAGACAACGAGCGATATCACGAAGAACGCCATGGCCAGCTTGCCGCAGCTAATGCCGAACCCTTGCCAGCCGAGTGCGTCGAGGTCGATGAAGTCGTACGGATACGGACTGCCGCCGGCCGCCGGTCCGGAACCCGGCCAAATCGCCGCACGGGCCAGCACGAAGACCAAGTATGCAGGGAAATACGCCAGCCACGAGAACATGTAATGCCAGCGGAAACGCCGGTGCGGATCGAATAGCACGAAATCGATAACCGCCATAATCGGGGCGATTTTGTGCAGCATCGTATTGGTCATGATGCCAATAACCTGTGGCACGTATGCCGGGTCGTCCGGAGGCATCAGGAAGAACGCCACCAGTGCGGTGACTGTGGCGTACACAGTCAGGCACCCCTTAAGCCATGCGGGCGGCTGAATGCCTTTGAGCAGTGTGGCCGCGCCGGACCACAGCATCACGATGCCCAGCACGAAACCGGTCTGGAACGTGAAATACACCCAGAACTGTGGTTTGGACCATGCCTCATATGTGCCCACGAAGCAGAAACCGGCGATCGCAAAGCGCCACAACACCACGATGAATCTCATGCATCGAGTCTACCGCTTCGCCAGTGGGCTGTATGGCTTTGCCCGGACTACACTTAGGTGCAACTTCACCACTTATGTAGGAAAGGCCTTGCAATGGTCGATTATTCGCCGGCTCTGATGACCGACATGTATGAATACACGATGCTCGACGCCGCTCTGAAAGACGGTACCGCCGACCGCAAATGCGTGTTCGAGGTGTTCACGCGTCGCCTGCCCGAAGGCCGTCGCTATGGCGTGGTGGCCGGCACCGGCCGCATTCTGGATGCGCTGGAACATTTCCACTTGGACGAAACGGACCTGAAGTTCCTGGCCGACCGTCACGTGGTAAGCCCCGAGACCATCAAGTGGCTGGAGAACTTCCACTTCTCCGGTACGATTCGCGGTTACCGCGAAGGTGAGATGTTCTTCCCGAACTCCCCGATTTTGCAGGTCGAAGGCACGTTCGGCGAATGCACGCTACTGGAGACGTTGATTCTATCCGTGCTGAACTACGATTCCGCAGTGGCCTCCGCCGCCTCACGTATGGCGTCGGCAGCCAAAGATCGCCCTTGCATGGATATGGGCGGACGCCGCACTAACGAGTGGGCCGCCGTGGCCGCCGCTCGAGCCGCCGTAGTGGGCGGATTCAAGGGTACCGCCAATCTGCTGGCCGCCCGGCTGTATGGTCTGAAGGCCATTGGCACCGCCGCACATTGCTTCACGTTGGTGCATGATTCCGAACGTGACGCCTTCGAATCGCAGATCGAGGCTTTGGGCAAGAACACCACGCTGCTGGTGGACACCTACAACATCGAGGAAGCCGTGAAAACCGCCGTCGAAGTGGCCGGTCCCGAACTGGGTGGCGTGCGCATCGACTCCGGCGACCTAGCCGCCATGGCCCAGCGTGTGCGCAACCAGTTGGACGCCCTGGGTGCCACGAACACCACCATTACCGTGACCAACGATTTGGATGAGTACGCGCTCGCCGCATTGCAGACCGCGCCGGTCGACTCCTATGGCGTGGGCACCATGCTGGTCACCGGCTCCGGCGCTCCCACTTGTGCGATGGTGTACAAGCTCACCGAACGTGAAGGCGCTGACGGCACGATGGTTCCGGTCATGAAGAAGTCCAAGGACAAGGCCACAGTGCCCGGTCGCAAGTTGGCATTCCGCTCCTACGAATACGCGCTAGCCGAAGCCGAACACGTGATTTCCGGCTCGGAAGAGAAGCTGGCCGGTTTCACGCCCGAACCGACATGGAAGAACCTGCTGGTCGATTTCGTGGACCACGGCCATATCGATGCGCAGTGGCAGGGCCATGACGCCATCATGGCCGCCCACGACTACCGCGCCAAGGCGTTGTCCGAACTGCCCATCACCGCGCAGAGCCTCATGAAGGGCGAGCCCGTGATTCCTACGGAGACTCAGGTTCTCTGACGAGAACTTTCGTCTCCATAGGAATCCGTCGCAGCATAACTGCTCCCCTTACCTACGGACGGCCCACTGGGCTGTCCGCTTAACGGTTCGACCACAGAGACCAAAGTCCTCTGACCGTATCTCACTGGCCGCATCCCTTTGGTTACATTGGCTACTCTTCCCTCTGTCTGTGCCCCTCTGTCTGTGTTGGCCGCACTCCTGTGGTCGCCGCCGAGGCGGGGAGATCCAAACCCCGGTCGCACCCCCGTGTTTGCACCCCCTGTGGCTGTGTCCTGGGGTTGTATTGGCCGCATCCCCTCGGCTGAACTGCGTCCCGGTTCGCCGGACGTGGTTCCAGCTGAGGGTGGCCCCCTTGTTTTTTTTGGGGGGGGGCTACTGCTCACTGGGGAAATATGTATATGTGCATGCTGTTGCAATGTACATTTTGTTGTCAGTTGACAACGTCTTGATTCAGATGAATTGGCGGGGAATGGCCATTTGTCTTATCCAATTGATTTGAAGAACGTTGTCAGTTGACAACGTTTTGTACATGGTGCGGAACGACACATATTCCTATCCTGGTCAGGATGCCGACGAGGTGGAGTGAAAAACCAAACCATTTCAGAGGATATTGCACCGAGACGTTGTGGGATTGCCGTGTTGTCGGTGATGTTACAGAGATGGCGCAGTGTTGCGTGAGGGGGTGTTGCGTGTGATGTTGCGTGTGATGTTGCGTTGGGCTGATTGGGAGGAATATTCTGCCGGTAGAATGCCGTGATGCGTGCAGAGCAATCGTTTGCGGAGCAATCGTTGAAGAATCGTGTGAACTGATGCGATACGAATCATACCGTCTCTGAATTGTGGGATATGACGAATCGTATCGTCATGGGATTGTGGGATATGATGATTGCGGTTTGATGAAATGACCGGGAAATCGGCCGAGGCAAGGTGACTTCGATGAGTGAAACTCTCAATGATGAGAACGCGGCGGGCAACGATGACGTATCAGAGCGGCGCGCTGTAGAGCATCGAGCGTTAGAACAGTACGATGTCGTGCATCACGGTGTGGTATCTGGTTGCCCTGTTAATTCGTGTGCGGCTGTGCTGAATGAAGTGATGTCGCAGACTGGTTGGAATGCCTATGAGCTTGCACAGCGCACTGGTTTGGATCGGTCTGCAATTGGTCGCGTATTGCGTGGGCAAAGAGGTATGTTGTTTGATGTTTTGGCCGAGGGGCTTGAGCGGGCTGGTTTTGGTCTTCACCTAGAAGCCGTGGCCCCCTCGCAAACGATTCCGGAAGACGAATTGCACATGTTGTTGGCACAACTGCGTAGGCCTCCTGATTTCGATGCAATAGAAAGCGGAGCGACCTGGTCTACGTTGAAGATGCTCTGCGTCAATCTGATTCATGCTCGGAATGTTCAACATCAACGTATATCGTTCGTCCGAGCGGTTGCACGGGTGAACGATGCGTGCTGGATTGCGTTTCTCGCTGGTTTATACCATTTTCTGCGTTGGGATATCAACCCAAGGAACAGACGCTTGACATTGGTTCCTCCGTACCGGTATGGCCTGGATGGATGGTGGTCCCCACTGCCGAGCGCGGCAATTATGCACGTGCTTCATCGATATGAAGAGCCGTTGCCTGACATGGACTATACATGTTTGCCGTTAATCGATTACGAACTCAACGCTATGCAGCGCAAGCAATTCAACCAAGATTTCATGGAATATGGCATTCTTATTCCAGCGGACGATCTCTCCCGATCCTCATCAGGTACGCAGGCATTGACTCTGTAAGCGAGTGGTGCATAAGAAAATAGTGGCGTGCATCCAAGTGTCATGGGATGGATATGTAAGCAGGGAATGACATTGCGCTGGAGTTTGATGATGGTTGACGAGTTGCTATCCAGGCATAGAGCGGATGGCGTATGCTGGGGCGCATGGTTGAAATCAAAGACATGCTTGGCAATCACCAAATAATTCGTGCCGACGGCCGCAAGGTCGACGAACTGCGCCCCGTGCGCATCACCCGCCACTTCACCGACGCCCCCGAAGGCTCCGTGCTCATCGAATGCGGTAACACGCGCGTGATGTGCACCGCCACTTTTACCCCCGGTGTGCCGCGTTGGCGCAAGGACTCCGGCCTCGGCTGGGTCACCGCCGAATACTCGATGCTGCCGCGTGCCACCGCCGAACGCACCGACCGTGAATCCGTACGTGGCAAAATCGGTGGCCGTACCCACGAAATCAGCCGACTGATTGGCCGCTGCCTGCGTGGCGTCATCGATATGAAGGCGCTCGGCGAAAATCAGATTCAGCTTGACTGCGATGTGCTTCAGGCCGATGGCGGCACTCGCACGGCTTCCGTAACCGGTGCGTACGTGGCTTTGGTCGACGCAGTCAATTGGGCGGAGAAGCACCGCCATATCAAGTCCGCCAGCCGCGTGCTTAAGGACTATGTGTCCGCCGTATCGGTGGGCGTGATCAACGGCACTCCGATGCTTGACCTGCCATACATTGAAGACAGTCAGGCCATGACCGACATGAACGTGGCCATGACCGGTTCCGGCACCTTCATCGAGATTCAGGGCACCGCAGAACACCGTCCGTTCAACCGTGCCGAACTCGGCACCCTGCTTGACTTGGCCGAAAAGGGCAACAAGGAACTGCAAGCCGCCCAGCGTGCCGCTCTGTCTTTAGACTAAGCCAGCTCCCCTGCCAAGGGGAGCCTTCTTAAAGGAGAATCCATGCAAATCGTCGTCGCAACCCATAACGAAGGCAAGCTTGTGGAAATCCGCCGCATTCTCGAAGAGGATCTTGGCGTGGATGCCGAAAACATCGAACTGGTGTCCGCTGGCAGCCTTCACCTGCCGGACCCGGTGGAAACCGGCGTCACCTTCCAGGAGAACGCGCTGCTCAAGGCCCGCGCCGTGGCCATCCGTACCGGTCTGCCCGCTGTCGCGGATGATTCAGGTCTCATCGTCGATGTGATGGGTAACGCTCCGGGCATTCTGTCTGCTCGCTGGGCGGGTGCTCACGGCCACGACAAGGCCAATAATGCGCTGCTGCTCGCCCAAATCGGAGATATTCCGGATGACAAGCGTACCGCGCGCTTCCGTTGCGCCGCCGCGCTGGTGGTCCCGGACACCGAGGCCGGTGCCGACGTGACCGGTGGAGTGGCTGCCGACGGCATCACCGTTCACACCACGGCTGCCGATGGGAGCCCTGCCCCGGTGCATGCCCGGTACGCCATCAAGTCGGAGACAGTGGAACTCGGCGACATGCCGGGTCGCATCATCCGCGAGGCTCGTGGCGAACACGGTTTCGGTTACGATCCGCTGTTCGTCCCGGACGACCAGCCTGCCGGTCGCGTCAGCACTGAGCCTGACCATGAAGGCGAGCCGCTGACCAGCGCCGAAATGACTTCGGCCGAGAAGAATGCGATTTCCCACCGAGGCAAGGCGCTGAAAGCCTTGGTCCCCGCTATCGAGGCACTGCTGCACTAAGTCGTCTAGACTGTCTTGCTGCACTGAGCCGCGACTAAGCCACAGTTGAGTCGCGGCTCAGCACTCAGCCCCCGAATCGGACGAGTGTCTAGCAAGCGCCTATGACCGAGCAAGGGCGATACGAAAAAAGGCCGGCGCTTAGTGCGTCGGCCTTTTTGGTGAACAAGAGCCACCCGATAGAATCGAACTACCGACCTTCCCACGAACGAGGGGGATGCTCTACCACTGAGCTAAGGTGGCGTGGCTTCAAGAGCCAAGTAGAGAATAGCACTGCGTTTGATTCAGTGCAAGCCAGACGTTCATCATCTTTGGGCCATTGTTCTTTGGACCATCGTGGCGGCAATAGTGCGAACGATGTGCACACCTCATCTGCTCGGACGCCATTCGTCGTGTACGCGTTATGCTAGCATGGTGAGCCTGATCGACTCGGAGGCAAAGGGAAGCATGCGTGATTTTGTGCTGGTGAAGTTGACAGACGAAGAGTTCGATGATTTCTCCGCCAGGCATCCACAAGGCAATTTCCAACAAACCTCGGCGATGGGACGCCTTCGCGCCGCGCAGGGGATCGACGTCGAATATCTGGCCCTCAAGGAGGGCGAGAAGATCGTCGCGGCGGCACTGTTCGAAACTCACCGCTCTCGATTCTCTATATTTGCGGCCATCCATGATGGCCCGATGTGCGACTATCACGACACCGAAGCATTGACCTTCTTCATGGATGCGCTGAAACGCCATGCCAAGGCAGAGGGTGCTTCACAGCTGGAGATCACCCCTGAATCCCCATATCGGCTTCGCGACACCAATGGAGCTTCTTTGCCGGATGACCAGAATGGCGCTCCCGACAATAAGCTGATAGAACAGCTCGAGGCGATCGGCTTCACTCATGGCGGTTTCACCGTGGGCTACACGGCGGTTCCGCGTTGGCGCTACCTCAAGGATCTGACTGGTATTACCGATGAGAAAAGTCTGCTGAAGTCCTATGATAAGCGCACCCAGTGGAGCGTGAAGCGTGCCCAATCGATGGGTGTGCACGTGCGTGAGCTGTCGGACGACGAGCTGGGGGTATTCGCACGAATCGAGCGGCAAACCGCCGAACGCCGTAGCTTCGAATACCGTGGCGAAGCGTATTTCCACCGTTTCAAGGAAGCGTTCGGCAGCAAAGCGCATTTTATGGTTGCCGAGATCCGCATCGATGAATACATGGCGGACATGACGGCCAAGCGTGAAGCGCTTTCGGCCAAGGTGGCGGCATTGACCGCAAAAAACGCCGAACGTCCCACCACCAAAACCGAACGTCAGCTGGGGGAGGAGACCCGCAATCTGGCGGCAGCCGAAAAACGCCTGAACGAGGCGGCCGAGTTCGCCAAAGACGGGGATGTGCTGCCGGCTGCGGCATCACTATTCGTGGAGCATCCACGCGAGGTCATCTACCTGTTCTCCGGTAGCGTCGAGCAGTACAAGCCCTTCTACGCCTCCGCGCTGATTCAGCATGACGCGATGCTGCATTTCTGCGTGGAACACGGGCTGTCTCGCTACAACTTCTACGGCATCGACGGCGTCTTTGATGATCCCGATGACGAGGGTCGTGGTGTACTGGAGTTCAAGCAGGGCTTCAACGGATATGTCGAGGAACTTCCGGGCGAGTTCGTGCTGCCGGTCAAACCGGTTGCCTATGCCATGAAGCAATTTGCGCACAAGCTGCTGTCGCGGTAAACGGACGCAGCACACAGGCCGTTCCAGAGCCCAGAGTAACGATCAGAGTAACGACAAGTAAGAAGGTTCGATTATGACGCAATCCGATGCAGGCGTCGCCTCGCTCACCCCTACCAAGATCACTCCTGCCGAGCTGGATGCGTTCTCCGCAGCTCAAGTGCAAGGTAGTTTCCAGCAGACCTCGCAGATGGCCGCCATGGGTGCGTTCAACGGTCCGGTGGACTATGTGGGTGTCAAGCGCGGTGACAAGCTGATTGCCGCCTGCTACGTGGTGTACACGCGGTCCCGTTTCGGTTTGGAAGGCTCGGTCTGGTGCGGACCGCTGTGCGATTATGATAATCCACAGGTGGTTGAGGCGATGACCGAAGCCCTGCGTCGTTCGGCCAAGGCCCATCACGCCATCAGCGTATCCTGCTGGCCGGCCGCAGTCTACCGTCTGCATGATCTGGATGGCAAGCCGACCAGCGACCCGGACACCACGATGATGGACAACATGGCCCGCTTCGGTTGGAAACATGGCGGCTTCACCGTGGGCTACGAATCCGTGGTGAACCGCTGGAACTTCGTCAAGGGGCTTGACGGCATTCATAATGAGAAGGAACTGCTGGCCTCGTTCTCCAAGTACCGCCGTAAGAACATCCGCATCGCCCAGGATTCCGGTCTGCGCGTGCGCCGACTGGAACGCGGCGAACTGAGCACTTTCGTCAAGCTGTGCGATATGAGCGCCGCACGTCAAGGCTTCAAGAGCCGCGATCTGGCCTACTATGAGCGTCTGTTCGATACCTTCGGCGACCTGATCGAGTTCAAGGTGGTCGAAACCCATTTCGACGAATATCTGGACACCCTGCAATCCAAGCTGAATGCGGCCTCCAAAGACAAGCGCAACCTCGAACGCCTGCTCCAGCGCGCGCAACAGCAGCCGGAAGGTACGGCCAAGAAGGGTGCCTCCGACCCGGCAACGCTGGAAAAGCGCATCGCCACCGCAGACAAGAAGATTGCGGCGCTGGAAAAGACCATCGGCGAAGTCAATGGCATCATCGCCTCGGACGGCCCGGTCATTCCGGTGGAAGCCGGTGTCTACTTCTGGCATCCGAACGAGGTCGTCTGCCTGTCCAGCGGCGAGGACGATCGTTTCATGGATTACTACCCGTCTTCCCTAATCCACTTCGAGGCGATGCTTGACTGCATCGCCCGTGGCGTGGAGCGCTTCAACTTCTATGGCATTTCCGGCATTTTCGACGCCAACGATCCTTCCTACGGCGTCTGGCAGTTCAAGACTCGCTTCGGCGGATTCGTGGAAGAGCTTCCGGGCAAGTTCACGCTGCCGGTGGACGGACTGCGCTTCGGTGTATCCGAAGCCGCACACAAGCTGCTGCATCGCTGACAAACAGTGGCGAGCACGGACACAGAAATAAGGCACAGGTGACGACGAGATGAGCGCGACTGTGAATCGAACAGATACGACGTATACGTTTGGCGTGATTACGCCCGAAGAGCTCGACCGGCTTTCCGAAGCCACAAGCCAGGGCAGCTTCCAGCAATGGTCCGGGCAGGTCCGTCTTGCCAAGATTCGTGGGCATGAAGCCGAATGCGTTGGCGTGTGCGACGCATCCGGCAATCTGGTAACCGGCTGCGTGATTCTGTACCTCAATGGTCGTTTCGGTGCAGATGGCTCCGTATATTTCGGCCCCATCGGCATTAGCGATGATCCGGCTCTGCTATGGACCATGACCGAGGCGATTCGTGAATCGGCCCGTCGCCACCATGCTGTTTCCGTGGCATGCTGGCCTAACGTCGCCTACCGTCTGTATTCCTCGGACGGACAGCCCGACGGCGAGCCGAACGATGCACTGCTGACCGGATTCGCCGATGCAGGCTGGGCGCATGGCGGATTCCATACCGGTTATGACGTGGTCTGCCAGTGGATGTACGTCAAGGATCTCACCGGCATCACCAACGGCAAGGAACTGCTGGCATCATTCGGCAAACGCGCTCAATGGAGCGTCAAGCGGGCGCAGTCGATGGGTGTGCACGTTCGCGAAATCGGCCCCGACGAGTTCGACGTGTTCGCCGATATCGAACGGCGGACCGGTGAACGCCGCGGGTTCGCGACGCGCGGCGCGGACTATTTCCGCCAGTTCAAGCAGGCGTATGGCGCGGATGCGCATTTCATGCTCGCGGAAATCCACATCGCCGAATATGTGGCGGATATGACCGCCAAGCGCGAGGCATTGCAGACTAAGGTCGCACAGCTGCAGGCGAAATACGATGAACGTCCGACCACGCGCATCGAACGTCAGCTGGGGGAGGAATCGCGCAATCTCGCGGCCGCCGACAAGCGTCTGGCTGAGGTGGAGGGATATGCCAAGAAGGGCGATGTGCTGCCGGCAGCGGCTTCAATGTTCGTCAGTCACCCTAATGAGGTGGTCTATCAGTATTCCGGTTCGTTGGAGGAGTACAAGCCGTTCTATGCCTCGGCGCTGATTCAGTACGAAGCGATGCTGCACCTGTGTGTAGAACAGGGTGTGAGCCGCTACAACTTCTACGGCATTTCCGGCGTGTTCGACGATCCGAACGACGAGGGCCGCGGCGTGCTGGAATTCAAGCAGGGCTTTAACGGCTACGTCGAGCAGATGGTAGGCAAATTCACGTTGCCGGTGGATAAGTTCCGCTTCGGCGTGAGCAATCTGGCGCACAAGCTGCTGCATCGGTAGCAACTGGCGGTCGGGGGACGAACCTATGTGGGCTGCGTCTCGTCTGACCGTGCGCCCGCCGTGTGCCTACTTGCGCATTTGCTCACACGCCCATCAGCGCATGAGCCACAGTCATCATCGCCAGTGAAATCATCGCGGTGATTGCCAGTGAGAAGCCAGCCAGTTTGGCGTTGCCGAGTACTTTGTCGGTGAACAGCGTGGAGAAAATGGCGATTGGAGACAACGCGCAAATCACCATCACGGCGCGAATCGAAGCCGAGAACGGCAGCAGGAACCACGAGATCAACGCGAAGGCGACGCTGAACGGTATACGCCAAGCGATGACGGCCATGACTTCCTTCACGTCATGCTTGGATTGAGGCAGGTCCATGAGCATACCCACCATCAGCATCGACACCAGCGCGTTGGCACCGCTCAACGGTTGGGTCATAGAGGCGATCCAATTGGGAATCTTCACGTTGGCGACGGTCAACGCAATCATGAGCAGATACGTGTCGAACGGCACCGAGCCGAAGAAGCTCTTGCCGATGGTGCGCAGCAATGCGCGGCGGGCAGGCCGTTTGGCGGCGCGATCCTTGGGCTTTTCGTACGGCAAGGTGGGCGCCGAATCGGCGTGTTGCTCGGCAAGTGTTTTGCCGGGCTGAATATGCAGCAGTTGCTGGGTGAGCACATTGGTGCCGGCGGCCACCATCACGCAGTTGCCGATATCGAACATCGCAGCCGGCACCACCGCGCCCGCACCCCAGAATGACTGGACGACCGGAAAAGAAAAACAGCCGAGATTGAAGCCGGCGCCGTTGAGCATCAGGAAGGCGCGGTCGGTCACATTGCGCTTGCGGGTGGCCAGAAAGATGAACATGATCGGGATAAAGGCAAACAGGAATGCGAATACCGAAATAAGCAGCAGTGAGATGTCATGAGGATTGGTGGCGAACGAGTATACGATGGCACCGGGCAGCACGATATTGAATTCCGCGGTCTGCAACACACGATAATCCTTCTGCCCGAACAGGCCAAACCGTTTGAACAGATAACCGGCGAGAACGATCAGCAACAGACCAACCGGCGTAAGAATGGCGGACATACACTTCTCTCCTTGGCTCACACAGGCGCATGGCGCACAGGCTCAGACCCACAATGCTGTGACCATTATATTTGCCGCCTTGGCATTGCCGTATGTAGAGGCGTCCGCAAGGGCTTGCAATTGCCTCACGCATATACGAAGAGCCTCCCGGAATCGTTGGCGATCCAATGTTTCCAGGAGGCTCAAGCCGGTGCGCGAGATGGGACTTGAACCCACACGTCAAAGACACAGGAACCTAAATCCTGCGCGTCTACCAATTCCGCCACTCGCGCGTGCATATCCGCGTTTCCACAGGTGTGGAAGATATGCAAAACCCTAGGCCGGACAGCCATTACAGACCAGCCAGCCTAGGGCATCCGAGCCACTTGTCAGAATCGAACTGACGACCTGCTCATTACGAGTGAGCCGCTCTACCGACTGAGCTAAAGTGGCTTGGCTCGCGGAAGGCATTTCGCCAGCCGCGCACAAGAAATTAAGTATAAGACATCTCCGCGAAAAGTCCAATCGGCGGCTTGGCGGTTGTGTCGCGACCGCTCGGTTGAAGATGACGGTTGCGCCGCGCCACGAACTGTTCGATAATGCAAACGATGGCAATCCGACATCGCTGACTGTTTTTTGTTCTGTTCATGTCCGAATTTGTGAGTATTCTGTTTGGTGATACGGAGCGCATCCGAGCCGTGAGCGAAGGCGCTCCAGTCACTGATGAAAGGAATGGAATCCTATGGCCATCAATCCGCCCGTTGACGCCACCCAGACCCCTGAGTGGGCTGCCCTGCAGAAGCACTATGACGAGCTTCAGGCCGAAGGCGTGAGCCTCAAGAAGTGGTTCGCCGAGGACGCCGAGCGCGTCGAGAAGCTGTCCTTCGACGCCGGCGACCTGCACTTCGATCTGTCCAAGAACCTGATCAAGCCGGAAACCCTCCAGCTGTTCGCCAACCTTGCCAAGGCCGTCAAGCTCGATGAGCGCACCAAGGCTATGTACACCGGTGTGCACATCAACAACACCGAAGACCGCGCCGTGCTGCACACCGCGCTGCGTCGCCCGGTCGAGGATGAAGGCAAGTACATCGTTGACGGCCAGGACACCGTCAAGGACGTGCGCGAGGTGCTCGACCGCATCTACGCCTTCGCCGACAAGGTCCGTTCCGGCGAGTGGACCGGTGTGACCGGCAAGAAGATCGAGACCGTGGTCAACATCGGCATCGGTGGCTCCGACCTGGGTCCCGTCATGGTGTACGAGGCCCTCAAGCCGTACGCCGACGCCGGCATCTCCGCCCGCTACATCTCCAACATCGACCCCAACGACCTGGCCGAGAAGACCAAGGGCCTCGATCCGGAGACCACCCTGTTCATCATCGTGTCCAAGACCTTCACCACCCTGGAGACCCTGACCAACGCCCGTGAAGCCCGCACCTGGCTGCTCGAAGAGCTCAAGGCCAAGGGCGCCATCGACGGCTCCGACGAGAAGAACGCCGAAGCCATCAAGAAGCACTTCGTCGCCGTCTCCACCAACCTGGAGAAGGTCGCCGAATTCGGCATCGACCCGAACAACGCGTTCGGCTTCTGGAACTGGGTCGGCGGCCGTTACTCCGTTGACTCCGCCGTCGGCACCTCCCTGGCCGTGGTCTTCGGCCCGGCTCGTTTCGAGGAGTTCCTGCACGGCTTCCACGAGATCGATGAGTACTTCGCCAACACCCCGTTCGAGAAGAACGTCGTGGTGCTGCTCGGTATGCTGAACGTCTGGTACCGCAACTTCTTCAAGGTCGCCTCCCACGCCGTGCTGCCGTACGACCAGTACCTGCACCGCTTCCCGGCCTACCTGCAGCAGCTGACCATGGAATCCAACGGCAAGTCCGTGCGTTGGGACGGCACCCCCGTCACCTCCGAGACCGGCGAGATCTTCTGGGGCGAGCCTGGCACCAACGGCCAGCACGCCTTCTACCAGCTGATCCACCAGGGCACCCAGCTCATCCCGGCCGACTTCATCGCGTTCGTCAACACCCCGAACCCAACCAAGGACGGCGACCAGGACGTGCACGAGCTGTTCCTGGGCAACTACTTCGCCCAGACCAAGGCCCTGGCGTTCGGTAAGACCGCCGACGAAGTGCGCGCCGAAGGCACCCCGGAGGAGATCGTCCCGGCTCGCGTGTTCACCGGCAACCGTCCGACCACCTCCATCTTCGGCGTGGCCCTGACCCCGTTCGCCGTCGGCGAGCTGATCGCTCTGTACGAGCACATCACCTTCGTTGAAGGTACCGTGTGGGGCCTCGACTCCTACGACCAGTGGGGCGTCGAGCTCGGCAAGCAGCTTGCCAAGCAGATCACCCCGGCCATCTCCCAGGACGACGACGCCCTCGCCGCCCAGGACGCCTCCACCCAGAGCCTGATCAAGTTCTACCGCAAGAACCGCGAGTTCTGATTTCGCTGCGCTTCATCAGAATTCACGGTTCTTGCGACCGCAGCTGTGCTGTCTGGTGAATGGTCTGGCGACCATTCACGGCGCGAGTTCTGATCTCCGCTCCTGCGTCGCTTCAATCAGAACTCGCGGTTGGCGCGCCGCGCTGTGTTGTTTGATGGTCGGTCTGGCGACCGTCCATGGCGCGAGTTCTGATTCGCTTTGCTCGGTCAGAATTTGCGATTCGCGCGACTGCAGCTGTGCTGTCGGGTGAATGGTCTGGCGACCATTCACGGCGCGAGTTCTGATTCGTTCCTCTGGCTCCCCTCGGGTGAGAGGAGCTGTCAGTGTAGCTGACTGAGGGGAGCCTCTCTCACGACTAGTGCCCGACATCTTCGGATGCCGGGCACTTTGCATATACGGATTGCTGTCGGTCAGATGAGTCGAATGGTCATATTCCGCTTCGGCATCTGTTTGCAGACATAAAGGCACTATCTAGCCAACTCACGTGGCTGATTCGCTTATTCGCCCTTATTCGCCTCATCCAAGCTCAGCAGATCGTCATCGGCATCGTAATCGAAGAGTTCGCCGTAACGGCCCCACTCCACGGCGATGGCGAACTGCTGATGCGCCTCGTCGTTGGCGTAACGGGCGCGCAGCAGGTCCAGCATGAGCTCGCCGCGGAGCTTGCCTTCCGCAGACTTCCGCAGTGCATGCTCAATGTTGTGCACCAGCGGCGCGTGTTCCATCGCCAGTGAGGCGAACACCTGCTTGGCGCGCAGAATGTCAGCCTTATGCCAGGAGTCGCCCGCCTCGGTGATCTGCACATGGCCGTCGCGTACCACGATGACGCGCAGCATCGTACCGGCATCCACCAGCGGGAACAGATCGTCCACCTCGAACGAAAGAGCCGAGGCCAAATCTGCCAAGTCGATGCCGTGAGGATGCTCGGCAACCACATCCAGCAGACCGGCAAGCCCGCCCGGCGTGGCGTTGGGCAGCGGATGCTCCTTGATTTTCTCGATGGTCTTGGCGGGCTGAAGGTCTGATGCGTCCGTGACGGGTGCGTCCGTGACGGGTGCGTTCGTGAGCGATGCCGATGGCGATAAAGCCTCGGCTTGTTGCGTAGGTTGCGAGGCCTGTCCGGTCAAAATCGCGTACAGTCGGTCCACCATCGCCTCGAATTCGACACTGTGACGGTCTCGCGGGCGCGGCAGATCAACCCGCACATCGGCAATCAGATGGCCCGGGTGCGAGCCCAACACCACCACTCGGTCGGCCATCTCCACGGCTTCCTCGATGTTATGCGTGACCATAAGCACCGACTTGATGCTGCGCTGTTCGCTCGACCACAGCTTGAGCACTTCCTGACGCAGGTTTTCGGCGGTCAGCACGTCCAGGGCGGAGAACGGCTCATCCATGAACAGCGCGTCCGGCCGCAGCACCAAGGCGCGTGCAATGCCCACGCGCTGCCTCATGCCGCCGGACAGTTCCTTCGGATACGCCGATTCGAAGCCGTCCAGGCCGATCATGTCGATGGCATCCAGAGCCAGTTTGGTGCGTTCCGCACGTGGTACGCCGCGCGCCTTCAGACCGAGTTCCACATTGTCTTGCACGGTGAGCCACGGCATCAGCGCGAAGGTCTGGAACACGAGTGCGATGCCGGGATTCGGGCCGGTCAGGGCCTTGCCGCGATACTTGACCGTGCCGCTGGTCGGCTTGACCAGTCCGGCCAGCGCACGCAGGAATGTGGACTTGCCGGCACCCGAACGGCCCAGAATGGCCACGATCTCGCCCTCGTACAGGTTGAACGAGATGTTGTCGAACACGGTGAGTTCGGTGCCGTTGTCGGCCGTGAAGCGCTGGCCGACGTGCTGGGCTTCGATGATGGTGTTCTGCGGGGTCACCGCCCGCAGCGAACGAATGGTTTCCATTGCAACAGTCATATTATTCTCCTTAAGTCTTTAGTTCAGTGTGAAACGGCGCTCGGCCATGCGCTGCAGCGGGTTCCAGAACAGGCGGTTGACGGCCACCACGAACACGCTCATCACGGTCACGCCGATGATGGTCTTCACGGTGTTGCCGCTTTCGGTGGCCTCGGCGATATACGCGCCCAGGCCGGAGGCGGTCAGCGTATGCCGCCCATAACTTACGATTTCCGAGACAATCGAGGCATTCCACGCCCCACCGGCAGCCGTAATGCCGCCCGTGACCCACGAGCCGAATACCGCCGGCAAAATCAAATCGCGCCACCGCTGCCAGCGCCCCAGCTGGAAGCTGCGCGTCATCTCACGCAGATCGTCGGGAATCTGGCTGGCCCCGGCGATCACATTGAACAGGATGTACCATTGCGTGCCCAACGCCATCAGCAGGATACTGCCCCAGTTGATATCCACACTGCACGCCACGAACCACAGCGTGACGAACGGGAACGTGAAGTTCGAGGGGAAGCTGGCCAGCACCTGCACAATCGGCTGCATAAACCGCGAAACGCGCGGATTCATGCCAATCATCGCGCCAATCGGCACCCAAATCATCGAGCAGGCGAGCGTGAGCAGCGCCACGCGCAGGAACGTCACCATGCCCAACACGAACGCCTGCCCGAGCTCGCCGAATCCTGCATCGCGATGAATCACCAGCATAAGCTGCACCAGTCCGAACGCACACGCTGCCAACACCAGTACTGTGAATACCACGTCAAGCGCGCGGCTGCGTGCGGACTTCACGTCCGCCGCCCAACGTCCACCGGTCCGACCCAACGGGCGGGTCAGCGTGTCGAACAGGTCGCCGAGAGGCCTGAACAGCCAGGCCACCATCTCATCGATATGTGACTGACGAATGATGGTCAGCACCACACTGGTCTTGCGCACCGCCGACTCGCTTTGCGTAATGCGGAACTTCTCCGCCCACGCGGTCAACGGCTTCCACAGCAGTACGTCGATAAGCAGCACCACCAGCACCATCGTCACGATGGCCCAGCAGATGGCCGCGAGATTCTCCTCGGCCGCCGCCTGTGCCACGAAGCTGCCGATGCCGGGCAACGCATAGGTGCGATTGTTCACCGAGATCATCTCGGAGGCGGTCAGGAAGAACCATCCGCCGCCTACGCTCATCATGCAGTTCCACAGCAGCGGAATCATCGCGTTCGGCACGTCCAGTGTCCAGAATCGTTGCCAGCGTGTGAGCTGTAGTGAGCGGGCCGCCTCGTCGAGTTCAGTTGGTTCGCTGGTCAGGGACCGGGTGAACGAGAACGCCATGTTCCAGGCCTGACTGGTGAAGATTGCGAAAATCGACGCGGCCTCCACGCCCAGCATCGAGCCGGGGAACAGCACCATCCAGATGGTGATGGTGGCCGAAAGAAAGCCCAGAATCGGTACCGACTGCAAAATATCCAACAGAGGAATCAGCACGCGGCTCAGGCGTCGGCAGCGCGCGGCTGCCGTGCCGTAGATGAACGTGAACACCAGTGAGAAGAACAGTGCCACGAACATACGGAACACCGAGCGCAGCGCGTAATACGGCAGGTCGGCGAGATTCGTACTGACTTGTGATGGCACTCCTTTCGGGCCGATCGGTTCGCCGATCGCCGGCAGAATCCAAGCGATCAGACCGAACAGCGCCAGAATACCGGCCGCGACCAGTACGTCGGAGGCCAGGCGCACGGCGAATGGTTGGCGGTCGGACGCGGCGGTGGAGGGGTTGCGGGCCGACGCATTTGGACGCGCGCCGACGCGATTGAATGAAAACATGGTCATGAAAAGACCTCCCTATGCATAGGAAAGACGAATTATGCAAGGGTTATCCAAGGAGCACTACAGGCGAGAGCCCGACTTCCGGATAACGGAATATAAGAAAACATGGTCATCACCACCGCAACTATGACTGTTGCCGGCGGCGGAACTACTGGAATAATCACCGTCCATCGGACTCTCACCTCCTTCAAGCCGTGCGCTGAAACGCCAGATCAATACCATCGTCGGTATCCATGCGACCAGCAGGAGGGGCGGAAAGTATTCGAATCCGCCGATTCGAGCCATCGTTCAAGCTTCAGCATCGCAGGGCGGTGGAATTGCGTTAGTTCATGCCTTGATCCGACAAGAACTGCTGACCTGCGTGCAGTGTCTCCACTGTTAGCGGCAGCAACCCATATCCCTGCGGTAGCCTCGCCTACCGACGCTCCCAAGATAAAGCCCGCCTGCAGGTCTGTCAACTACGTCGCAGTGCCTTGGTGTTGGAATGCCATCCGACAGCCATTCTGTCCGCAATAATCCGTACAATTGACGATTGCTGTGTCGAGAAGTGGGCCGCCGCATAAGCCCACGTCTCCATGGGTCCAGTCCGAACGGCCGCAAGGCCTGACTTTCGGCGGATCGGCAGGCTTCCCAAGGGCAAACCCGAGGGATAACGAGAACAGGCCAACGCACGTGATGCGCAATCGCGTGGATGGCCCCAGATCTGTGGCTGATATGCGGCAGCACTGAAGGAAAACAATGGTTAACGCTGTTGAGGCTTTTGACGCCAAGCACATGAAGCCGGCCGAGGAAATCCCGGCCTTCCGTCCCGGCGACACCGTCGACGTGAACGTGAAGATCCAGGAAGGCAACAACTCCCGTATCCAGACCTTCACCGGCGTGGTGATCGCTCGTAAGGGCGCCGGCGTGCGTGAGACCTTCGTGGTCCGCAAGATCAGCTTCGGCACTGGTGTGGAGCGTCGCTTCCCGGTGCACTCCCCGTCCATCGACTCCATCAAGCTCGTGCGTAAGGGCCGTGTGCGCCGCGCCAAGCTGTACTACCTGCGCGCTCTGCGCGGTAAGGCCGCTCGTATTGCCGAGCGCCGCGACAACTCCGCTAAGTGAGTCGATTCGCGGGTGCAATCGTGAGCCTGATGATGCAGGTGCGCGAATAAACCGTGAAATTCAGCCCGGAACCGTTTCGGTTTCGGGCTGTTTTCGTATTTTCCACGTATGATGGACGGGCGCCGGCACCCCTCATATCCGGCAGCATGAATCGCGAGGAGATGGTATGCAGGACGATCAGGATAACAGCGAATTCCCGATTTCCGACAATCCGGAGAGCAATCAGACCTCGTATGATGACGAGGCCGATGCCCGCGATTCCCGTACGTTCCAAGTCGCCGACCACGGCATCGCCCCGTCCCCGGTTCCCCCGGCACCGGCGCGCCCGGCGTACGCCGCTTCTTCCGCTGGCGCGAATGCCGCGGCAGCATCATCGATGGATGATGACCACTTCACCCTACGCGACTTTTTCCTGTGGTGCGGCGTTCCCGTGCTTATCGTGCTGCTGATTCGCATTTTCGCCGTCGGCTTTTACGAGATTCCTTCGCGCTCGATGATGGACACCATGGTGCCCGGCGATCGCGTGGCGACCAGCAAGCTCACCCCCAAGATCTTCGATCTGCAGCGCGGCGACGTCGTGGTATTCAAAGATCCCAACAACTGGTTGAACGAGGAGCAGAGCAGCGCTCTCGGTGGCGGGTACCTCATCAAGCGACTGATCGGCCTGCCCGGTGACGTGGTCGAATGCAAGGGCGCGGGCCAGCCGGTGACCATCAACGGCGTGGCCATCAATGAGACCTCCTACATTCGCCCCGGCGTGGATCCGAGCGCCTTCCCGTTCTCGGTAACCGTGACCGAGGACCACGTGTTCGTCATGGGCGACAATCGCGCCAATTCCGCCGACTCCCGCTATCATCAGGATGACGGCGATCGCGGCTTGGTTCCCATCTCCGATGTGGTCGGAGTCGGAATCGCGAGATACTGGCCGCTTGACCGGCTTGGTGCGATTGATGACCACCACGAAGTCTTCAAGGACGTGCCTGACGCTTCCGGCTCAAATTCCTGAGTCTTTTTTTGAACCGTGTGAGTCTTTGAACTGATTGAGTTCCGGGCCGTCTGAATCCTGAGTCATTCGCATCCTGGGCCGTCTGAATCCTGAACCATATGAATCCTAACCATTGTGAGACGATGGGAGCCGCGCATGATTACCCCGACACTTGACTTGGAACGCAGCCTTGCGGCCCAGGGCTATGACCTTATTACTGGATTCGATGAGGTCGGCCGCGGCGCGCTCGCCGGCCCGGTGATGGTCGGGTGCGCCGCCATCTGGGCCCGTGATTTGGAGCCGTTGGATGGCGATGATGCCGTCGAACTGTCCGGGCGGACCTACCTCGGCGTGCCGGACGGCGTGGCCGACTCCAAAATGCTCACCGAACATAGGCGCGAGGCGATTTTCGACGAACTGCGCGACTGGTGCGCGGCCTACGCCGTAGGCCAGGCCAGCAACACCGAGATCGACGAATGGGGCATCACCTACGCGCTTGGCGTGGCCGCCCTGCGCGCACTCAGCCAAGTCGAACGCGAACTTGGCTTACGGCTTGGAGGGGGATTGGCGGCAAGAAAGGCTTCGATGGAGTCTGCGGGGGAGATTGTGGAAGGTCGTCCGGGAGACTCCGTAGGGGAATCCATTGGAAATTGTGGGGAAAGCGTTCGCGCCCTGCCTAAAGTCGCCGGAATTCTCGACGGGCCGAGCGATTACATCACCAAGGCGCTCAACACGTTCGACGCGCCGGACGTGCCGATTCCAGCCGATATAACGACCAAAGTCAAAGGCGACCAGCATTGCGCCACCGTCGCCACCGCGGCGGTCATCGCCAAAGTGACCCGAGACCGGCTGATGGTCGACCTCGCGCAAAGAAACCCACGTTACGCCGCCTACGAATGGGCTCATAACAAGGGCTATGGTTCCGCCGCACACCGTACCGCCATCGCCGAACACGGGCCGACTCCGCTCCACCGTGTCTCATGGCACCTGACCTGAGCCGCCTGCGACACGACAGTGTGAGCGCTAACGCAAAACTGTTGTGGACGCGCTAAAGTCAGTATTGATTAAGGTACAAGACTGGCCGCGCATGGGTGCCGGCCGCCAGCGGGGAGGTTAGGCAGCATGGTGACCGGCCGCAAGCCAAGCAAACGTCCGTCCATGTTCGAAGTGGCCAAGCTCGCCGGAGTCAGCCACCAAACCGTCTCCCGTGTGATCAATGACTCGCCGGACGTTTCCGACGCCACCCGTGCGCGAGTCCAGGCCGCCATTGACCAACTCGGCTACCGCCCATCCAATTCCGCGCGCGCACTGGCTTCCCGCCGTTCGCGCACCATAGGCCTGATCGCCGGAGGCCTCAAATTCTTCGGCCCGATTTCCTCCATCTCCTCCATCGAATCCATGGCCCGCGAGCACGGTCTGTTCATGAGCGTGATGATGGTCCACGAGGCTTTGTGCACACAGGCCGACTTCGACAACCTGTGCTACACCTTCAACGAGCAGAACGTCGACGCCTTCATCTTCCTGACTCCGACCGACGTGATGTTCGCCGCCGCCTGCCGTGCGCGAGTCACTCAGCCACGCGTCATCGTCACCGCCACCCACGGCCAAATGACCGTGCGTGAGGGATTGGGCCTTATCTCCACCGAAAACAAGCGTCGCACTGCGCTGGTCGGTATCGACCAGTGGGGTGCAATGGTCAAAGTGGTGGCCTTGCTGGGCGAATACGGGCACAAATCGGCTCTGTATTTTGCCGGTCCCAACGAATGGCGCGACGCCCACACCCGACTGGATGCGTGGCGCAAGCTCGCCGCCTCCCGATCCATCGATTCACAGATCGTGCGCTGCCATACGTGGGATGCCTCTGAGGCATATGCGCACATGAATCATCTCATTGATGAGTATGGGCGTCGGGGCATGGCGTTACCCACTGCGGTCGTCGCCGCGAGCGACAATCAGGCCGTCGGCGTCATGCGCGCGTTGCATGAGCATGGGCTTCGGATTCCGCAAGACATCAGCGTGGTCGGATTCGACGACATGTCTGGCGTGGATAACATGTACCCACCGCTGACCACCGTGCATCCCGATTTCGAGGGGCTCGGCGTGGCCGCCATGCGCGAGACGCTGCGTTTGCTGGGGGAGGGCGGCGAGCCGACCTTCCTGACCACCCAGCACGGCGTGGGCCTGATCCCCGCCGAAGTGCGTGCTCGGCGGTCCTTGGGACCGGCTCCCCGGCGGTAAGGCTGGGCTTAGCGGGGCGCTTCTTCGGATGATTCGAGGGTTTGCTTCGCTCCCCGGTCAAGATTGGCATGGACGTGATGACCAAGCAGGAGCACGTGCAGGTCGACTCTCTCGTGGGCCACGGCGGCATCTTCACCACTCCGAAGGTGGCGCTTGGGGTATGGCCGTGCTCGCCAACTACCTGTGGAACACCAACGAGGATCACAGCAACCTCGCTGATAGGTAAGCCTTTCTGACCTCCCTTTATTGAGGGAGGTCCTTGAGATTTTGGAAAAAACGTCCATCCATCACAGTGGAAAGGTCAAAAATTTCTAACACGGGTTTGCATATTTCTTATTCCGGTGTTTATAATGCAGTCAACGTCCATTACATTAAAGAACTGAGATGATGGGGAACGTCACCGCAGACGTGTACCGGTTGTTGTTGCCACGGGCAACAACCATAGTGACTCGGTCCTTGTCCTTCGTCCACGTTCCAACCGACCCTATACGCCCATAGAGGAGTGAATTCCCGCTGCCCGCGTAATCGATAACGATTGCGCGTTGTATGGCGAAAGACGACGCCGTCTTCCGCCGAATGGAAAGAAAGGAGTCAAATTGGCATTAGATGTTGGCAAAGCGTTGAAATCCAAGACCTTGGTGGTCGGCGTCTTGTCGATGTCGTTGCTGATGTCCGCCAGCAATGCAGTCAGCGGTACCATACCGGCGATGAAGGAGGCGTTCTCCGACTATTCCGCGGCGAACGTCGAACTGCTGACCACGGTGCCGACGATCGGCTCGATGGTCGGCACGGCATTGACCGGCCTATTCGCCAATGCCATCGGCAGGAAGAAAATCGCGATGGCGGGATTCTCCATATCCGCCGTCACAGGCGTGATTCCGGCGTTCTTCCCGTACTATTGGCCGATTCTCATATCGCGTATGTTCTTCGGCTTCGGGTCGGCGCTGTTCGTCACCTTGAGTGTGTCGTACATCACCGAC
>NZ_VULV01000014.1:0-87386 GCF_009696495.1 Bifidobacterium sp. WCA-178-WT-4B
AGATCGAACGCGGCGCACGCGACCTTCCCGAACTCGAGCAACGGGCCATCCAGTGGATACACTCGACAACCAACCCAAAACAACACACCCAAACGCTTGACAATGTATAGGAGCATCGAAATACAGGTGTCCAAGCCGTTCGACACGGAACCGGCCAACAGGGAACGTTCGAAATGCGAGCGGCTCCTGCGCCGCGCCGAGTTCTCCGTCGCCAAGGGCCTGGACGGCTACGACTTCTCGAACGTGAGGCTCCCGGACGGGTACGCGCTCGACGGTCTGCCGGACCTGGACTTCGTGCCCCGCGCGCAGGACCTGGTGTTCCACGGCAAGACCGGCAGGGGCAAGAACCGCCTCGCGATCGGCCTGGGCATGAGGGCCGTGGAACGGGGCCTGAACGTGCGGTTCCACCAGACCGCGGAGCTCGTGCTCCAGCTCGGCAAGGCCAAACGCGACGGGAACCTCGACGCGATGCCCGGGGACATCGGCAGGGCCGACCCGATCATCTTGGACGAGTTCGGCTACGTGCCGTTCGACATCGACGGGGCGCGCCTGCTCCACCGGATCATCGCGGGCAGCTACGAGAGGCGGAGCATCGCGTCCGCCACGAACATCGGGTCCGGCAAATGGGGCACGGTCTTCGCGGACGACAAGCTCGCGGCCGCGATCATCGACAGGATCGTGCACCATGGACGTCTGCTCGAGTTCACCGGGCAGAGCCACCGCGCCGGCGAGGCGCTCATGTTCGGAAGGACGTCCGCCGGACCCGCGTCCGAACCCAAGGAGAAGACAAAGGAACAGGCCGGAACGCTCCTTGGCTAAAACCGAAAATGTTTCGTGACTAATCACGAAACGCCGACTTGACTAAATACACAAAACACATTCTTCGGACGTCTCAAGCAGGAGTCTTTCCATAAACGCAGCTTCGCGAACGTCCCATGGACTGGTTCATCGGCATGCTCGGCGACTGCATGGTCCGATACCGGGACAAGATGATCAAGACGGAGTCCGGACACGGGCATCATGGATCGTTGACGCGAGCTCGGCCTTGCGACATGATTGGCGGCGATGGAATCAATGATGAGTCCAACAAAACGTCACCATCCCCCTGCCGTACAACAAACATGACGACTTTATTAGAGCCTTCTGCTGTTTTCGTGGGTTAGAGGATGGGTGTTGGCAGGTGGATGGGTAGGCCGCTGCGTCGGAGTTTGATCATGGCGATGAGATTGTCGACGTGGCGGAAGACGTAGGCCATGTGGATGGTGACCTTGATCTTGTCGTTGAATGCCTCGGGCCCGGCGTTGGAGTGGCCGAGTCAGATGGCCCCGAGGATGTCGTCCTCGCGTCCGCGGGTCTTCCCGCATGGTTCGACGATCTCGGGGATGCGGCTGTGTGAGGCCCGGAAGATCCATCGTTCCAGACCGGCCCCGGCTTGTCCGACGGGCCGGCGCGGGAGCGTCCCGGGGAGTTCCTTGGGTTGCCATGACCGGTAGGGCCGGCCCTTGGGATCCGTGTCCCCGAGCGCGGCGAGGGCCGTGTCCGGCCGTTCGGCGAGATCCTCCGGGTTCTTGAGCACGGCGTATCTGACGTCGCGCGTCGCCCCGGTCGCGGTCTTGTCGTTGCCGCACCGGGCCTGGTTCCGCAACCGTTTGCGCACCTGGTCGAGCGCATCGCTCATCCGGGAGACGATGCGGAACGGGTCCAGGAAGCGCCCGGCGTTCGGCGGGTGCTTCCTCACGCCGGCGTCGATCCGTATGGAGGCGCGCCGCTCGTCGGTCGGCTGTCGGAAGAACGGGCCGAGCGCCTCCTTGCCGTATCCGTCGTGCGCCCGGACGACCCGTTCGCGCTTATGGTCGACGGCCACGGTGATGCACGTGTGCCCCCTTCCCGTAGCTGGTCTCGTCCACGCCCATCGCGGTGAGACCATCGAACATGGACGGCATCGAGGATTCCAAGCGGGCGGCGACCCTGCGCGCGATATGGCCGGCCGTCCTGCACGCGATGCGTGGGAATCCGCCCACGGTCTTCTGGTTGGCGGCCGCCACCGGCCACGCATACCCCATCCCGAAATCCCTGGTGAACCGGCTGCCCGGCTCCGCCCACGGCACTCGGGCGACCACCACGCCATGCTCCGCGCACGCCTCGCGCGGCGCCAAGCCCATGAGCTCGACCCCATGGCGGCCGAAGTCCTGGTGGCGCCGTCGCCGTCGCCGCCCCCGTCGTCGCACTCAGGGCACTTGCGCCCGCAGCGAACACCGGGGTGCCGCCTCCGGCACCGCACCCGGACCACCGGCGCGAGAGCGGGACGCAACGGGGAATCGTCCGCCGGCACGTCCTCAACGACCATGCCTTTGACGTTCGGCAATCGTTTGAATGGGCTCTTCGGCCAAGGCGCTTTCTTCGGTTGTGTTTCTTGGTCGAAAAACAAACCTGCAGGAAGCGCCCCTCACACATTGGAATTCAACGGCTCACCGACGAACCACCACCCACGAGAACAACAGAAGAGCCCTTTATCACTGCTCTGATAAACGGCGATTCCCCAACAGAAACACCGTATAATTCACTGAATTGACAAAGTTAGGTAATTCATTTTATTATCTATTATGTCAAGGGTGAAAACCCGTTGGGACAATCAAGCTTGCGAATAGTAAGCCAATAGCAAAGGAGCATTCCATGGGACTTTGGGACATCGACAAGATTCCATACGTCGGCCGTGAAAAGGGACCGCATGAGGGTCTGGCTTTCCATTATTACGATGCTGACAAGATCGTCGCCGGCAAGAAGATGAAGGATTGGCTGCGCTTCGGCGTTGCTTGGTGGCACACCTTCGACCAGCAGCTTGTTGATCCGTTCGGCACCGGCACCGCCCAGCGTCCGTGGTGTGGCAAGTACTCCGATTCGGAGGACGAGGCCTTGGCCAAGGTCGATTACGCTTTCGAGTTCTTCCAGAAGCTTGGCGTCGAATACTTCTGCTTCCACGACCGTGATATCGCTCCGGAAGGAGATACCCTGCGCGAGACCGACAAGAACTTGGACAAGGTCGTCGACAAGATCGAAGAGAACATGAAGTCCACCGGCATCAAGCTGCTGTGGAACACCTCCTCCCTGTTCACAAACCCGCGTTTCGTGTCCGGCGCCTCCACCTCCCCGTTCGCCGACATCTACGCCTATGCGGGCGGCCAGCTGAAGCACTCTTTGGAGATCGCAAAGCGTCTGGGTGCCGAGAACTACGTGTTCTGGGGTGGTCGCGAAGGCTACGAGAACCTGTGGAACACCCAGATGAAGCGAGAACAGGAGCACATGGCCAAGTTCTTCCACATGTGTCATGACTACGCAAAGGAAATCGGTCTGGACGCCCAGTTCCTGATTGAGCCGAAGGCCAAGGAACCGACGATGTTCCAGTACGACTTCGACGCCGCCACCGCCATTAACTTCCTGCGCACCTACGATCTGATGGATGTCTTCAAACTGAATTTGGAAGGCAATCACGCCAACCTAGCCAGCCACACCTACCAGCACGAGATTCGCACCGCCCGCGAGGCCGGCGTGCTCGGATCCTTGGATGCCAACCAGGGCGACAAGCTCATCGGCTGGGATATGGATGAATTCCCGACCGACCTGTACGAGACCTCCACCGTCATGTGGGAAGTCCTCGCTGAAGGCCAGATCGGCCCTCACGGCGGTCTGAACTTCGACGCCAAGCCACGTCGTACCTCCTTCACCGCCGAAGATCTGTTCCGATCCCACATCGCCGGCATGGACTCCTTCGCCGCCGGCCTTCTGGTCGCCGCCAAGATGCACGAGGATAAGGTCATCGAAGACCTGCAGGCCGAGCGCTACAGATCCTTCGATTCCGGCATCGGCGCGACCGTCGAGAATGGCAGTGCCTCCTTAGTTTCCTTGGAGGAGTACGCTCTGGATATTCCCCAGTCCAAGCTTATTGAGGCCACCAAATCTGATCATCTCGAGTCCGTCAAGGCCACGATCAACAACTACATGATCGACGCCTTGGCCGAGGCGTGAGCCGAATCAGGAGTTTCCGTCAGGACTCCTGATTCATCGCTGGATCAAACAGTGGGACCCGACTGGAACAGGGCTGCATGTGGTTTGCCGAGGCGCCGGCGCTTCGGCAAACCACATGCAGCCCTTCCTTCTTCCTAAAGATACCTTCGCATGCAAGCTGTCTGCCGGTTGTCACCGGCAGACAGCTTGCATGTGTTTTTGTGCTGGATCACGCTTTCAACTGCTGCGTGCTGTTGCGTACTACGAGAGAAGTCGGCATGATGATGTGTGGTTGGAGCACGTCACCGGTGGTCAGCGCTTCGACTATCATGCGTACCGATGCGCGTGCCATATCTTGAAGCGGCTGTTTAACGGTGGTTAGCGCGGGACTTAACAACGCGGCGGTCTGTATGTCGTCGAAGCCCACAACGGAAAGGTCTTCGGGGATGCGTAGTCCGAGTTGCCTCGCGGCCTCGTAAACACCCATGGCCTGCCGGTCGCTGCCGGCGAAAATGGCGGTGGGGCGGTTGGGTTGCCTCAACAGCGAGATTGCTTGCGCATAGCCTCCAGCCGTGGTGAAATCACCGTCAGTGATGTACTCGGGGTTGGCCTCAATACCTTCCCCCACAAGAGCTGATGTGTAACCATCTAGGCGAGCTTTGGAGCACATCATTTTTTCTGGTCCTGTGATGATGCCGATGCGCGCGTGACCGAGTGCGAGCAGATGCCGAGTGGCGATTATCCCGCCGGTCCAGTTATCGGCCTGCACCGATAAGGCGCTCGGGTCGGGATTCCCGAACGGATCGAACAAGGTGAATGGGATGCCTCTTGAATGCAGTTTGTTCCGTTCGATGCGTGTGAGGCTGGAGAAAACGAGGATGGCCCCATCCGTCTGCCTGCGTAGCATGTTGTCGGGCCAGGACGAGTCCGGATGTTGATGATCGCCGCTTTCCGTGGTGGTCACACTCAGGTTGTGCAGTTTGGCTTCGCGTATTGTGCCGCGAAGCACTTCAAGGGCCCAAAGACTGTCGAAATCTTGGAATACAATCTCGATGGTTTTTTGATTTTTCCCGGTAGAAGGTTTATGGGGGTATTTGTACCGTTTGAGGGCGGCGTTGATGATTTGTCTGGCCTCCTCGGAAATATCGGTTCTGCCGTTGAGGGCCTTGGACACGGTGGATAACGAATACCCCGTTTCCTTGGCGATGTCCGCTAATCGAATTGATGGCTTCTTTGCTGTGCTGCGCATAGGAATCACCCCTTGTAAGAATCATTATAGACGAAAGACATAACGAAACTTTCGGTAATGAATATTCGAAATTTTCGATAGTTGAACATCTCGGGAAAATGTTGAAAAATCAACGAAGATACTAAGTTCATTGATTTAATAAAAAACTTGACTTCAACTTACCGTGCTCAATATACTGTGAGTCACAGCGAAAGCAAAACGAAGCTTTCGAAAAGAATTAGCAAGTAATTCAATACACATCGAACATGAAATCCGCGACGAAAGACAAGTTGCGCTTTTCAATCCCCTGTGTATGAAAGTGATTGCTTCGTTGTCGTCATGCAAATGATGGTTTGGTTAACAAGGAGACAACAATGAGGTTCAAGACTATTGCGGCGGCCACTCTCGCTATGGCCACCATGTTGGGCATGGGTGCCTGCGGGTCGAATGGCGGCGCCAATAACACCACTTCTGATGGCAAAACGGTCATTACCTTCTGGACCAATGCCACAACAGGAGAAGGCAAGACATATTTCGCCGATATCGTCAAGCAGTTCGAATCGACCCACAAGAACGTGAAGGTAGAAACCCAGGCCATTCAGGATGGGGATTTTGATGGAAAACTGCAGACCGCTTTACAGGACCCGAGCTCCGCGCCTGATGTGTTCTTCCAGCGCGGCGGACAGAAGCTCCGCGATATGGTGGATGCCGGTCAGCTGAAGGACATCACCAAGGGTCTGGATCCGGCGGTGAAGAAAAGCGTCGGCAGCGCGATAGATGCCACCACGGTGGATGGCACGCTTTACGGTATCCCCTATGCGGTGACCCCTGGAGGCATCTGGTATTCCAAGGATTTGTTCGCTAAAGCCGGCATCGAAGGCACTCCTACCACTTGGGACGAGCTCAAGACGGATATCAATAAGCTCAAAGACGCGGGCATCACTCCGATTGCCCTGGGCGCCAAGGATGCGTGGCCGGCAGGCCATTGGTGGTATTGGACCGCACTGCGCGAATGCTCTACTGATGTGTTCAACAAGACCATGAAGAACAAGGATTTCAAGGACAAGTGCTGGATCAAGGCCGGCAAGGATGTGAAGGAACTGTTGGACATGAACGCGTTCAATGATGGTTTCTTGACTACCTCAGCCCAGCAGGGTGCTGGTTCTTCGTCTGGTTTGATCGCTAATCACAAGGCCGCGATGGAAGTCGTGGGTTCTTGGGAACCGGGCATCATCAAGAATCTGACGCCCGACAAGAAGCCGTTGAGCGACCTCGGCTTCTTCACATTCCCGTCCACTGATGGAAAGGGAGACGCCAAGGCCATGATGGGCGGCGCCGATTGCTTCTCCGTCAGCGCCAACGCTCCCGATGAGGCTGTGGAGTTCGTCAACACCATCATGAGCGAAAAGAACCAGAAGGCGTATGTCAAGGCATTTGGCGCCCTTCCCGCCAATAAAAAGGCTCAAGGCGTTGTGAGTGAGAATGCTTTGAAGGAAGCTCTTGACGCATACAATAACACTCCTTCCTATTCGCAATGGCTCGATACCCAGTTCGGTTCCAACGTCGGAAACGCTCTGAACGCCGGCGTGGTGAACATGCTTTCCGGCAAGGGCGGCCCCGAGGACATCGTTAAGGCTGTGACGGACGCTGCGGCCAAGGGGTGACGGATTCCATGCGTTGGGTGCCGAGCCGACGCGATTCGGCGGGTTCGGCACCCTTCCGTGTGATGAAGATATTCGTATGAGGAGGAAGTTGCAATGAATGAATGCAATGGCAAACGTGGACGTGCGATGTCATCGTCCGTGCGTGGAACGCAGAAAAGAAAGCTGATTTCCGACAAATGGCGTTCGGGGTTCGAGATCATGGTTCTCTCCGCTCCGGCGATCATGCTCTTCTTAGGATTCGTGATTTTCCCGGTTTTTATGGCGGCATACTACGGCTTCTACCAGTGGAAGGGATTCGGATCCCCCTCCGTCAACGGCAAGTTCGTCGGCCTCGGGAATTATGTCACTATTCTTAAGGACCCGGCTTTCCAGCAGGCGGTCGGCCATAACTTCTTCATCCTGATCATGTCGCTTGTGGTGCAGATACCTCTGGGTATCCTTTTCGCCCTGCTGATTAACCAAAAGATGAAGGGGCGTGCGCTGATTCGTACGCTTATCTTCGTGCCTTATGTGATTTCCGAAGTCATCGTTGGCACCGGCTGGTCGTTAATCCTGCAGACCCAGGGCGCGCTCAATGACTTGTTGGGAAAGATCGGCATCAAGGGCGTTGACTGGATCTCGAATCCGAAGATAGCGATTTGGACGCTGATTGCCATCATCTCTTGGAAATATATTGGTTTCTATGTGATTCTGATGCTTGCCGGCCTGCAGTCCATTCCTGAAGAATTGTATGAAGCGGTGAAGGTCGATGGCGCAAGCTACTGGCAAATCCAGAGAAACATCACGCTGCCTCTTCTGGGGCCGACGGTCCGCATCTCGTGCTTCATGTCGATCATTGGCTCTCTGCAGCTGTTTGACTTGGTGTACATCATTTGGGGCCAGTACGTTTCAGCGACCGCTGGAACATCGACCATGGCGACATACATGGTTCGGGAAGGACGTCTGTCCAACAATTACGGTTACGGCAATGCCGTCGCTGTGGTGCTGTTCCTGATTTCCTTGGTCATCGCCTTGGTCTATCAGAAATTCGTATTGAGCCATGATCTGGAAGGCGCCTTGACCGATAAACACGAATCCAAGCGCCATCACAACAGGAAGGGATGAGCGAAGAAATGAGTGGTGCAACAATGAGCGCGAAATCTTCTGCGTCGGCAATGAAGATGCACAAGTCATCGAAGAATCCGTGGGGTAATCCCATCGTGTATTTCTTCGCCCTGCTGCTGGTCGATGTCTGTATTGTTCCGGTGCTGTACATCATTATCGGCGGTTTCCGTACGAATTCGCAGATCACCAATGATCCATCCGGTCTCCCGCATCCGTGGATTGTGGAGAATTACCTGCAGGTTCTTCATTCCAGTGCGTTCTGGAATGAGATGGGCAATTCTCTGATCGTCGGCTTATGCGTGATGATCGGAACTGTGATGCTGGGATTGATGGTGAGCTTCGTCATCGCCCGCTATCCGTTCCGTCTCAGTGGCGCGATGTATTCGCTGTTCGCGGCTGGCCTGATGTTCCCGATGACGGTCGCCATCACCCCGTTGTATCTGCTGCTGCGCAATCTTGGCCTGTCCAATTCGCTGCTTGGCTTGATTCTGCCGGAGATCGCTTTCGCCCTGCCACAGACCATCATCATCTTGGTGCCATTCCTGCAGGCCATTCCAAAGGCGCTGGAGGAGGCGTGCGCTTTGGACGGATGCTCCCGTCTCGGATTCTTCTGGCGTATGGTTATCCCGCTGGCCATGCCTGGCGTAGCCACGACCGGTATCCTTACGTTCGTCAACAGCTGGAACAACTACATGCTTCCGTTGTACATGATCAACTCCGAGTCGAAGTACACGGTACCACTTGGCGTCCAGATGTTTAGTTCCCAATACGCGGTCGATACCGCCAAAGTGCTGGCGTTCACATCAATGTCGATGATTCCGGCCCTGATCTGCTTCTCGATTTTCCAAAAGCAAATCGTTGGCGGTCTGACCGGTGCCGTCAAAGGCTGACGAAACATAATAATCCACGCCTAGAAAGTCTTCATCGTCGACTTTCTGGGCTTTCCATCCATGCGAAGAGGCACATCATGAAGATTTCCAACCCGGTGCTCACCGGATTCCACGCCGACCCCTCGATGATTCGCGTTGGCGACACCTACTACATCGCCAATTCCACGTTTGAATGGTTCCCGGGCGTTCGCTTGCACGAATCCAAGGATATGGTCCATTGGAACGTTCTGCCGAGCCCACTGAACCGCGTCAGTCAGCTCAATATGAAAGGCAATCCCTCCTCGGGCGGCATCTGGGCTCCGGATCTGAGCTACGCGGATGGGCGTTTTTGGCTGATATACACCGATACGAAATCGGTCGATGGCGCATTCAGGGATTGCACCAACTATCTGGTCACCGCCGAGGACATCCACGGGCCATGGAGCAAGCCGATTCGCATCAATGGGGTCGGTTTCGACGCCAGCCTGTTCCACGACGATGACGGCCGCAAGTATCTGGTGCAGCAGACATGGGATTTCCGTGAATACCATCATCAGTTCAACGGCATCACCTTGACGGAATTCGATGTCGATACCATGAAGCTCAAGCCTGAAACGGCCCGCATCATTTGGGATGGCACTGCGGTGAAGGTCACCGAAGGTCCTCATCTGTACAAGAAGGACGGCTGGTACTACCTGTTCACAGCGGAAGGCGGCACGGTGTACGAGCACCAGGAGTCCGTGGCACGCTCCCGTACCTTGGACGAGCATTCCTTCGAAGTCATGCCGAACGGTCCATTCATCAGCAACTTCGACACTCCTGAGTCTTATCTGCAGAAGCAGGGCCATGGAGCGCTGGTGGACACCCCGTCCGGCGAGTGGTACTACGCCTCCCTGTGCGGTCGTCCGTGGCGCCATGATACCGAGCCGGCCCACGGCATCCGCGGATGGTGCACGCTCGGACGCGAGACCTCCATCCAGAAAGTCGAATGGAATGAGGACGGCTGGCCGCGCGTGGTCGGCGGTCATGGCGGCCAGCGTTACGTCGACGCCCCGAAAGACGCCATCGAGACCGTGGTTCCGGCGACGCGCGACGAGCACGATGAGTTCGAATCCAACGAACTCGGACCGAATTGGAACACCCTGCGTGTCCCGTTCACCGACGCCATGGGCACGGTGGGCGACGGCAAACTGGTATTGCGCGGACAGGGCTCGCTGTGCAACCTGTTCGAGCTGTCCCTTGTGGCCCGCCGCTGGCAGGCGTTCGACTTCGACGCCGAAACCGAAGTGCGGTTCAATCCGAAGAACTACATGCAGATGGCAGGCCTGACCAACTACTATGACAATCTGTGCTGGTCGTGGGCGTTCGTCACTTGGGATGAGAAACGCCATACAAGGGTCATCGAAGTGGCCCAGAACGATTTCAACCAATACACGTCATCCCTCAAGGACGATGCCATCGTGGTGCCAGACGATACCGAAGCGGTATGGCTGCGCACCAAGGTCCGCACGGAATACTATTCCTACGAATATTCCTTCGACGGGGAACACTTCACTGAGATTCCAGTGAAGCTCGACGCGAAGGTCCTGTCCGACGATTATGTGAACCAGCGCTACGGCGGCTTCTTCACCGGCGCGTTCGTGGGCCTCGCCTGCGTCGATGTGTCCGGCTATGACGCGAAGGCCGAATTCGACTATTTTGATTATCGGGAGCTCTCCGACAACCGGTAGACGATGTTGATGGACGGCGATTCGTTGCATTCGTCGTCCATCAGCCCATTCGGTGGAACTGAATGCAAGCTCAATGGAGGTAGGGGGCTGCGGACGTTTTCTTGGAGACTGGACAAAAGGATTTGGCTATTCGCTGTTTGTGGTGGGTGATGGTCAAGTGGTGGTGACGGCTTTGAGGTCGAGTCTGCCGCAGGTCAGGTAGATCATGGTGGCGGAGTGGTCCATGTCGCGGAAGCCTCTCGCCCGTCGTTTGACGTTCCGGATGACGCCGTCGGCGCCCTCGAGCACGGCGTTGGCGTACGGGTGCCCGAAGTAGACGACGATCCCAGCGAAGTGGCGTCGGACCATGCGGGCGAGGTCCTTCATGGGCTCGAGCCTCGAGCGCATCATCCATGAGCACAGGCGATGCAGGCGCACCCATGCCTCGGACGGGGTGCGGCCGTCCGTGCAGATGTCCTGCGGGACCTCGCGCATCCGGCAGGCGCGGCCGGTCTTCAACCGTTGCCCCGTCAGGTTGCGCTTGGTCTCCACCTGCAGTTCGGCCAGGCTTTCCTCGTTCCTGAGCCACAGGTACTCGGTCCGTTTGGGCAGCGGGTTGGAACGGCCTTCCGTCTTCCCGGCCTTGCCGACGGCCTCGTCGGCGTGCCCGGCCACGTGGAACCTGTCGACGATCCGCCGCGCATGGGGCAGATGCTCACGGATGCCCTTCCGGAAGCCCGGGCTCATGTCGCAGGCGACCAGACGCACATATTCCGGGACCCCGTTGTGGCCCATGAAATCACGCGAGAACCGTTCGACCGTGGCCGGGTCCCGGCCCGGCGTCACGTCGGTCACGTCGTGCTCCACGAGATCGGCGACCACGGTGATGCAATTGCGGCCCCTGCGGCCGGTCCCGTCGATGCCGACGGCCTCCACACCCATGTAGTCCTCCAGCCTCCTCGCCTCGTCGACGTAACGGGCGACGGACCGCCACAAACGGGTGTCGGTCTCGTCCAATTGCCCGGCGAGCGTGCCGGCGGGCAGGTGGCGGGCCGTCTCCACGGCCCACGCCTCGAACAGGAGCGTGAACCCGCCGCCGGGCCCGGCCCACGGGGCGGGCACCGTCCTCACCCCGTGCTCGGGGCACGTGACGCGGGGCATGGCGGCGTGGATGAACGCCTTGCACCGGAAGAAGTCCAGGTGCCGCCACACACGCGCCCGCCCGTCATGCACCGGGCAGGCGTCTTCCCGGCAGCCTGTCTCGGGACAAGGGAAGCGGGCGCCGGGCTCGAAGACGATCATGATGCGCAGCTCCTGCCGGCCGCCGTCGGCGTCACGGAAGTCCACGGACCCCACCTTCCAAGGTGACTGCAACCGAAGCGCGGCGGTGAACAGGTGAGAGGTATCCATGCCTCCAACCCACCCGACCGGCATCACCCCGCACCCAAACCACCCACCACAAACAGCGAAAGGCCCTTATTTATTAGTACTACAGCACGAAAGGATCCTCCGTCTGAGAGCAAACGACATAGCCTCACACCAGTCCCAACGTTTTGAAGGCGTTGGCCAGGCCGTCCTCGTGAATGTCGGTGGTGGTGAAGTCGCAGAAGGCTTGGATGCCATGAATGGCGTTGCCCATGGCTACGGATGTGCCGGCGGCTTTGAGCATGGCGGTGTCGTTGTCGGAGTCGCCGATGGTGATGGTGTCGGCAATGGCATAGCCCAGCAAAGAAGCCACGTCGCGCACAGCGGTACCTTTGTCGATGCCGTTGATGAGCAGTTCGCCGTTATTCGGCGAGATCTTGTCGTATGAGCCGTGCACGAGTTCGAACCAGGGGGCAAGATCATGCTGGGTGTCCTCGAAGGAAACATCCGGCTCGGGCCCGGTGAAATACGATCCCTTGCTCACATGAATCGTATGTCCCAACGTGGAGCCGGCCGGAACCTCGACCTCGTCCAGCAGATGCCAGAACCGCGCAAACTCACCACGATTCCACGTCTTGCCCTTGGACTCCAGATGGCGGCGATAACCTTCGGAAATGTACATGCCGTCCGCACCCTGCCATTGGTAGCTTTCGATATGATGCTCGGCGAAATACGCCATCGCCGCATCAATTGCCTCGGGCGATATGAGGTGCTGGAACAGCAGCTTATCGCCAATATTCGCCTGCGCGCCGGCTACGGAAACTACACCGTCGAATCCAAGATCCAGAATGCTGCGTTCGATTTTTGGCATGGAGCGACCGGTGCAGATGAAGAGCTTGTGGCCGTTGGCCTGGGCTTGTTTGCAAGCGATTTTGGCAGATTCGGGTACGACGTGGTTTTCGTCGGCTAGGGTGCCGTCGATATCGATGAATACGAGTTTGCTATTGGTTGTCATGGTTACCTTCGTAACTGGTTGGACCTCCCCCAGTCAGCTTACGCTGACAGCCCCTCCAGAGAGGGCGAAGAAAATCCCGCCTAAAAACCTACAAGCATCACACGGCGTAGGCGGCCCAGCGGCCGTGGGTGTGCTGGACTTCGATGGGCATACCGAACAATTTCGACAAGCGTTCGTCGGTCAGGCCATTCTCCAACGAACCAGTGTAGACGATGGTGCCAGCACCGGGATTACCCATTGAATCCACGCCCGCTTCGGTGGCGTCCTCGGCAGGAATCGGCTTGCGTCCCATGATAGCGATGTGGTCGAAACCAGCCGGAATCTCCTCCAAGCGGTGGGTGACCAGCACCACGGCACGCTCGGAGCTTTCCTCGCCGATTCGGCTCAGCGTGCGCATCACATGCTCACGACCACCCAAGTCGAGGCCAGTAGTCGGCTCATCCATGATGAGCAGCTCAGGATCGCCCATAAGCGCACGGGCGATCAATACGCGGGTGCGTTCGCCTTCGGACAGTCGCCACATCTCCTTGCCTTCCAGATAGGAGACGCGAAAATCGCGCAGCAGCTGGCGGGCGCGGGCGTATTCCTCTTGCGTGTAGGTGTCGCGCCAGCGCCCGGTCACGGCGGACAGGCCGGTGACCACGGCGTCCAGCGGGTCCTCGAACTCGGGGAACTGCCGGCCCAGGTCGGCCGAGGCGAAACCGATGCGGGTGCGCAGTTTGAATACGTCGTATTTGCCGAGTTGATGGCCGAGGATGAATACGCGGCCTTCCGAGGGGAACGTGCGGGTGGCCAGCATGTCGACCGCGGTGGATTTGCCGATGCCGTTCGGACCGAACAGCACCCAACGCTCCCCCGCGTTGATGGTGAGGTTCACGTCGGTGATGATGACACGACGGTTGCGCCGGAATTCGACGTTGTCGAGTTGGAGGACGGTGTTTGTCATGAGTGAAATACTACCTATGATTCGCGGTCTGACGACTCCCCTCAGTCACCTGCGGTGACAGCTCCCCTCAGAGAGGAGAGCCAAGAAACCGGTACCTGAGGGGAGCTGGCCGGCGCAGCCGGACTGAGGGGAGCACTCGTTGCAGCGCTACTTACTTCTTCTGCTCGTCGAGGACGGACTGGTAGACCTCCACGGTCTTGTCGCCGATGGACTCCCAGCTGAACACGTCACGGGCGCGCTCGTAGCCGGCCTGGCCCATCTTCTTGGCGAGTTCGGGGTCGGCCATGATCCTGTCGATGGCGGCAGCCATGTCGTGCACGAACTTGTCCGGATCGGTGGGGGTGCCGGTGCCGTCGTGCAGCTGATCGATCGGGACCAGATAGCCGGTTTCGCCGTCGACCACGACTTCCGGAATACCGCCAGTGGCGGATGCGACGACCGGCAGACCACAGGCCATGGCCTCAAGGTTCACGATGCCCAGCGGCTCGTAGATGCTCGGGCAGATGAAGGCGTCGCAGCCGTGCTCCAGCGCGTTGAGCTCGGGCTTCGGGAGCATTTCTTCGATCCACACGATATTGCCGCGCTCTTCGTCCAGCTTGGCGAACGCGTTCTTGACTTCCTCGGCGATTTCCGGGGTGTCGGGCGCACCGGCGCACAGCACCACCTGGATGTCCTTGGAAATCAGGTGCAGGGCCTTGAGCAGGTACGGCAAACCCTTCTGACGGGTGATGCGGCCCACGAACAGCAGGGTGGGCTTCGAACGGTCGATGTTGTAACGATCGAACACCTTCCAGCCCGGGTCGTCAGGGGCCGGGGTGGCGAAGTCGGCCATGGTGATGCCGTTGTACACCACGACGACCTTGTCCGGGTCGAGGTTCGGGTAGGCGGTCAGAATATCCTTGCGCATACCGCCGGACACGGCGATCACACGGTCGGCGTGCTCGTAGGCTTCCTTTTCGCCCCAGGAGCTCAGGTTGTAGCCGCCGCCGAGCTGTTCGCGCTTCCATGGGCGGAACGGTTCCAGGGAGTGGGCGGTGATGACCAGCGGCGTACCGTGCAGCATCTTGGCCAGGTAGCCGGCCAGGCAGGCGTACCATGTGTGTGCGTGGATGATATCGGCGTCAACGTCGTTGGCAATCTGCAGATCCACGCCGAAAGTCTTCAATGCGGGGTTGGCGTCAGCCAGCTCAGAAGGCGTGTCATAGCCGACGACCTTCAAGCTGCCCTTAGCATCGGCAGCATTCGGGATAGCAGGAATGTCCGCCTCGGTGCGCTTGCCGTCAAACGCACGCACGGTCACGTCAATGCGCTCGGCCAAAACCTTGGACAGTTCCTCGGCGTGTACGCCCGCGCCACCATACACGTGCGGCGGGTATTCGCGGGTTAGAATATCAACTTTCATCGGACTGCCTCTCCTTCGTGCGTCAGAAAGAAACTCAAGCACTATCTACTCTAGGGCACTGTATACAAGAAAACGCACAACTTCCGTCGTGCGTTTTGCTTTTCAAGCCAGATTTACCAGGCAAAAGATCAGACGGCCGTGCCGTTCTGATCCAAATTCGGATTGTGCTTGGAATCGCCAGCGGTGAAGAACAGGCTCAGCACACCCACAATGAACACCGCGGAAACGGTGATGATCAGCCACATCGGATGGCTTGGCAGCCACATAACCACGAAGAACGCGATAATCGCGATGGCGATCAGCGTCCAGCTGCCCACACGGAACCACTGACGCAGCGAATGCGGTGCCTTGAACATCTTCGGATTCGTGTAGTTCGGGTTAGTGGTCAGCAGGGTTTCGGTGTCCGCAATCGTACCGCCGCTGGGCTTCCATTCGGTGCCGTCGGTGCCGTCAATCATACGCTCCGACTTCTGCTGCAGCTGGTATTCGTCAATCATTCCCGAGCGACCGCGGCCTTGGGTCTGGTCATACTGCGACGGCACTCCCCTGCGGCCTGCTTTGGCTTGGGCACGGCGTTCTGCACGATTCGGCATTCCACTACTCCTGTTTCGACGGTGACACTGTTGGCTATATTACTCGCTTATCGGCGGCAATTTGCCACCAGTCCATCGGAACCCACTGTGTGTCATTGTATTTTCAGTCAGTGATGCGGGCAGTCGGTGATGCGATAGGTTTGCGTATGGAAGTCGCAAGTGACCGCAGTGCCGTCCGCGAATACCGAACGCTGCACCAGCGGATCATCATCCACGAACTCGTGACGAACCAGTTCCTGCATGCCGATCCGCTCATGGAATGCAGCGACCGTATGGCAGCGTTCGATGTCGTTTTCCGTGCGAGCGCGCTGTTCGTCGTCCATGTCGCCGTCAACGCCGATGTATGCGGCATCGCGAATCAGGTATGGAGCTCCGCCGTTGAGTAGGGCGTACAGCATGTAATCGTCGCCGTTCGCCACACGCTCCATCATCCATGGTTCGATAATGCAATCATGGTAGACGAGGTTATACAGCGGCACCGGCACACCTTGGCGCGGCTCGTTGGGTGAGCGCATCTGGAAGTCGTATGGCGCGTAATGGCAGAATATCAGGCTTGGCACTGCCCAGTCCGATACCTCTTCGGACGAGGAGAGGATGCCGTGCGAGAGCAGATATTCGAAGCATTCGGCGCGGCGGTCAAAGCATTCGCGGCGGGTCATGCGGTGTTCGGGGTTCGAGCATTCGTCACCTTCGTTGCAGGTGAAAACATCCAAGTATGCACAGTCGAGCTTGATGCCGTGTGCGGCGATTTCGGCGAAATTGCGGCGCACGTAGTCCGGTGCGAGCTCGGCGCACAGGTAGGTCTGGTGGCCGCCCGCCCAACGTGCGTGTTCGGGCATCGTACCGTCTGCCAGCCGAATCGCATTGTTGGCATCAAAGGTTTGCGCGGTGAAGTAGTAATCGCGGTACTGGTCATGCGTGCCGAAAATATCGCCTTGCTCATGGCAGGCGTCGACCAGCGACTTCATGCCTTCCCAGCCGCCTGCCTCCTGACAAGCCGGCAGATAGTCGGGGTGTGCGTTGTCGTATCCGGGCTGTGCCCAACCATCCAAGTGCATGTACAGTCGGCCTGCACCCATGCTGTGCAATGTTCGCATTTGCTTTTCGCGCTGCGCAAAGGTGACCAATGAATCGTTTTTCTCGGGGTGATCCTTATCGTAGTAGTACGAGTCGGGCTGTACTTTGGTTTTGATGCCGATGTGCACCCATGAACGACCAATCAGGTCACGCACGGAGGGATTGCGCGCCGCCTTTTCGGCGAGCGTACGCAAGCGACCTCGTTCATTGACGTACGAACGATAGGCCTTGCACACCGCCGTGTGATCGGCGTGGTCGAGGAACTGGTAGCGTACCACGCGGCGATAATTCATTGTGCCGAGGCTTGGCTCAAACCAAGTATTGATATGGGTGTACGGGCCATTGCTGGGATGGTCGATGCCGTAACCGGCATTCCATGGAGTTTCGCAGATGGCGATATACCCGTGTCCGTCTGCGCGGAGCTGCGCGAACCACGGCATGTAACCGCCAGCCGTTTCGAAGCGACCGTCGAAGGCGATGCCTTTGGTGCTCACGGCGGTAGGCCATGTGTTGGGGATCATCACACCTTGTTCATGGGTGATGAGTGTCGTGTCATGGTCGTCGGCGCAATCGAAGTCCATGGCTGCAGGCCACGTCACATTGGTGATGTTCAAGCCTTGCTCATTGAGCGGAATCCATTCGAAGAGTACATCGCCTGAGGCACGCTCCACCCATACATAGGTTTCAAAGGAGTATGCGCTGTGCCCAAAGCCGGTGAAGATGCTGCGAATGCCGGTTCCCGTGCCGGTTTCACGCTGCTCATGGGTGATGGAAGTGGCATCTGCGAACGCGAAGGTGCCTTGCGCGCATTGCAGGGTCGGCTTGAAATCAGCGCAGGTATTCCATTCGGCACCGTCGCGCGTAAAAGCGAACTGCATTGTTCGTTCATCGAATCGCACAGTAGTGCCGGATACGGTGAATTCCATAGTTAATGTGCTCCTGTATGTTCTCGATTGCTCCCGATTACGGGAGCTCGCTCATATAACAAGATTAGGGGTGGTCTGCTGTTTGAGACCACCCCCAGTCGGCTTTGCCGACAGCCCCCGCCAGCAGGGGGCTAGCGCTGTCTGTTTATTACTTACTGCTTACGGCTTCTTGGTCAGTGCGGTGAACACTGGGCCGCCGCCGTAGTCGAATGCGACACCGGAGACTGCGGAGGTGCTGGCTGCGGTGGCATTCTGGTTCCACAACGGGATAGCCGGAAGGTCCTGCAGCAGAATCTCCTCACCTTGCTGATAATACTTATCGGCTTCCTCGGTGGACGGAGCGGAAAGAGCCTTGTCCATCATGGCATCGAAATCGGGGTTCTTGTAGTTGCCGCTGTTGCCGCCCTTGCCGTCGGCCGAACTGGAATCGTACAGCTGTACCAGATAGTTGTCCGCGGATGGATAATCAGGGCCCCAACCGCTGCGGTATGCGGAGGTCATCTTGCCTGAATCCACATTGGACAGGAATTCGTCGGAAGTGGACATCGGGATGCTCTTGGCATCGATATCCAGCGTGTTCTTGATGTAGTTGCAGATTGCCTCAACCCAGTTCTTCGCAGTGCCATCAGCATTGTACGCAATGCCGAACTCACCGCTCCACGGGGAGATGGCGTTGGCCTTGGCCCACAGTTCCTTGGCCTTGGACGGGTTGTACTTCAGTACTTCATTTCCCTTGAGTTCCTTGGAGTAGGCGCTGATTGGGGCCGCAAGGAAGTCGACGGCGGGCGTGGCGGTGCCGTGGAAGATCTTCTCGGCGATGGTCTTGCGGTCGATGGACATGGAAATGGCCTGACGACGCAGGTTGCCTTCCTCGTTCTGGCCGAAATGTTCCAGCCATTCAGGAATGGTGAAGGTGAGCGTATTGCCACCGGGCTCGTTGTATGCCTTCAGCGACTTGTCGGATTGGAAGGAGGTAAGTGCGGTGTCAGGAATCGTGCTCGTGAAGTCCAGGTTGCCACCGCGTAGGTCGGCGTATGCCGAATCAGGCGAGGTGTAGATCTTGAAGTTCAGGCCATCGTTCTTGGCGACACGATTGCCCTTGTAGTCAGGGTTCTTCACCATTTCGATGCTGTGGTTGTGCTGCCAGGACACGAACTTGTATGGGCCGTTGCTCACTGGGTGCTGACCGAACTTCTTCGGGTCCTTGAACGCGGATTCGGGCAACGGCATGTAGGCGTGGCTGCCGGCCTTGACCGGGAATGCCGAGTCGGGCTGGCTGAGCTTGACATCGATGGTGTTGTCGTCAACGACGGTCAGGCCGCTCAGCGTGGCCTTGGGGTCCACGTCCGGCTTTTGCAGATCATCATAGCCTTCGATTGTGCTGAAGAAGCTGGCGCTGGCCTGCTTGTTGGCACTGTTGGCGGTGTAATTCCAAGCGTCTACGAAGGAGTGCGCGGTCACCGGAGTGCCATCGGTGAACTTCCATCCGCTCTTGAGCTTGATGACGTAATGCGTGGCGTTGTCGCTGGAGGTGATGCTGTCTGCTACCTCGTTGTGGATGCCGCCCCGCGCATCATAGGTCACCAGACCGGCGAACAGCTGGTCTACAACCTTGCCGCCACCGGCCTCAGTGGTGTTGCCGGGGAGTAGTGGGTGTGCCGGCTCACTGCCGTACACGGAAATGATGTTGGAATCTGAAGCATTACTGGAATTGGAGATACCGGTCGATCCGCAGCCGCTGAGCAGCATGACGATTGCCGCACCGGCCGCGACCAGTGAAGTGACATGACGTGTGTTCATGAATCTCTCCCAAATATTTTGGCGTCGTCTTTTTGGCGACGAAAGGCACCATAGGAGCTTCATGTTAACCGTGTATGCAATATTCTCGAAATATAAACATTACTGAAGACTCAAGGCAGTAATTAATCCCAGAAACGCAAAAATCCCCTCACGAAGAAGGGATTTTCATGTTTCTGTTTGGAAAGTATTCAGCGAGGCAGCATCATCGGACGCTGGCTGGCCTTAATCGGGGCCGGCAGCTCGCTCTTTTCCTTGGAGAGGTACTCGTCCACGGCTACGGCGCAGGAGCGGCCTTCGGCGATGGCCCAGACCACGAGGCTCTGACCACGGCCGGCATCGCCGCACACGAACACGCCGTCCTGGGAGGTGGCGAACTTGTCGTTGCGGGCGATGTTACCACGCTTGTCAAGTTCGACGGGCAGCTGGTCGAGGATGGTCTCGGTGTCCGGGTGCAGGAAGCCCACGGAGATGAGGACCAGATCGGCCGGCAGCACGCGCTCGGTGCCGGGCTGGCGGGTGAAGGGGCCGTTCTCGCCGGGGGCCACAGAGACGACCTTCAGGCCGGTGACGTGACCGTGTTCATCGGCCACGAAGCCTTCGGCGGTGGTCGAGTTGTCGATGGTGACCTTGGCCTTCTCCTCTTCGGTGCCTTCGAAGTTCACCGAGTCGGTCGAGTAGATGTACTCGCCACCCTCTTCCATGGAGGAAGTCTTCTGGTAGGTGCGGGCGAAGGTCGGCCACGGGCTGTTGTCTGGGCGTGAAAACGGCTCTTTCGGCATGATCTGCAGCACGGTGACATCCTTCGCACCCTGACGGATGGAGGTACCAAGGCAGTCGGAACCGGTGTCGCCACCGCCGATGACCACCACGTGCTTGTCCTTGGCGGTGATGTCGTGCACCGGCTTGACGCCGAAGATACGGCGCGTGGCGTCGGGCAGGAAGTCGAGGGCGAAGTGGATGCCGTCCAGCTCGCGGCCTGGAATCTTCATATCGCGCGGCACGCGGGAGCCGATGGCCACCACGACGGCGTCGTAACGGTCACGCAGGTCATCCCACGTGATGTCCTTGCCAATTTCCACGTTGGTGCGGAAGCGGGTGCCTTCGGCCTCCATCTGCTTGACACGGCGGTCGAGCAGACCCTTCTCAAGCTTGAAGTTCGGGATGCCGTAACGCATCAGACCACCGATGGCGTCGTCCTTCTCGTAGACGACGACAGTGTGGCCAGCGCGGGTGAGCTGCTGTGCGGCGGCGAGGCCGGCAGGGCCGGAGCCGACGATGGCGACCGTCTGGTCGGTCAGACGCTGCGGCGGCAGCGGCTTGACGTAGTCCAAATCCCATGCCTGATCGATGATGGTCTGCTCGTCAAGCTTGATCATGGTCGGCGGCTGGTGGATGCCGAGCACGCAGGCCTGCTCGCACAGGGCCGGGCAGATGCGGCCGGTGACTTCGGGGAAGTTGTTGGTCATGGACAGGCGGTTGTAGGCGTCTTCCCACTTGCCCTGACGGACCAAGTCGTTCCACTCGGGAATCAGGTTACCCAGCGGGCATCCGGTCATGCAGAACGGGGTGCCACAATCCATGCAGCGGGCCGCCTGCGTTTGGGTCCACGGTTGCAAGCCGGTTTCGGCGTGAACGTCGAACCAGTCCTTGATACGCTCCTCAACGGGGCGTTCAGCCAACTCTCGGCGGGTACGGACCTTCAGGAATCCTCTCGGGTCGCCCATGTCAGCGCGCTCCTTCCATAACCTGCTCGTACACCTTTTCCCAGGCGCCGGGCGCATTGAAATCTACATTGTTGGCCTTGGCTTCTTCCATGGCCTTCGTCATGGCCACGAACTGCTTCGGCACCACGTGAGTGAACCGCTTGACGGTTTCGTTCCAGTCCTCCAGCAGGGCCGCGGCGAACTGGGAACCGGTCTCTTCGGCATGCTGCTTGACCAGTGCGTACACCAGCTTGGAGGTTTCGGCATCAAGCGACTTGAAGAGCAGTGCACCGGACTTGATGGCACCCGGGTTGACCTTCTTCATATCGAGGTCAAGCACATAAGTGTTACCACCGGAGAAGCCTGCACCGAAATTGCGTCCGGTGGGGCCGAGCACCACAACAGTGCCACCGGTCATGTACTCGCAGCCGTGGTCGCCCACGCCTTCGACGACGAACGTGGCACCGCCGTTACGAACGCCGAAACGTTCGCCGGCGCGACCGGCCACGAACATCTGGCCGGACGTGGCGCCGAAACCGGTGACATTGCCGGCGATGACGTTGCTGTGCTTGTCGAAGGTGACGTTGTCTTCCGGGCGCACGATCATGCGACCGCCGGACAGGCCCTTGCCGGCGTAGTCGTTGACTTCGCCGTAGATGCGCATGGTCTCGCCGCGCGGGATGAACGCGCCGATGGACTGGCCTCCGGAACCGTGCAGGGTCATGTCGATGGTGTCGTCCGGCAGACCTTCCTCGCCGTAACGGCGGGTGATCTCGTAGCCGACCATGGTGCCGACCGTACGGTTGACGTTGCGAATCGGCATTTCGATGCGCACGGGTTCCTTGTGTTCGAGGGCCGGCTGGGCAAGTTCGATGAGATTGTTGTCCAGCGCCTTCTCCAGCTCGTGGTTCTGCTCGGTGGTCTGGTGCAGAATCGTGCCGGGTACCGGGCCGGCCTGCTTGAGGACGTTGGACAGGTCGATGCCGCCGGACTTCCAGCGCTTGATGGCCTCGTTCTGGTCCAGGCACTCAACGTGGCCGATGGCCTCCTCAAGAGTCCTGAAGCCGAGCTGGGCGAGGATCTCGCGCACCTCCTCAGCGATGAACATGAAGAAGTTGACCACATACTCGGGCTTGCCGTTGAAACGTGCGCGCAGCTCAGGATCCTGGGTGGCAATGCCCTGCGGGCAGGTGTTCTTCTGGCAGGCGCGCATCATGACGCAGCCTTCCACGATCAGGGCTGCGGTAGCGAAGCCGAATTCCTCGGCACCAAGCAGGGCGGCGATGACCACGTCACGACCGGTCTTAAGCTCGCCGTCGCACTGGACGACGATGCGGGAGCGCAGGCCGTTCAGGATCAGCGTCTGCTGGGTTTCGGACAGGCCGATCTCCCACGGGGTACCGGCGTGCTTGATGGCGTTGAGCGGGGCTGCACCCGTACCGCCGTCATAGCCGGAGATAAGCACCACGTCGGCATGGCACTTGGCCACACCCGCGGCGATGGTGCCGACGCCGAACTCGGAAACGAGCTTGACGTGGATACGTGCCTTCGGGTTGGCCATCTTCGCATCGTTGATCAGCTGCTTCAGATCCTCGATGGAGTAGATGTCGTGGTGAGGCGGCGGGGAGATAAGCTCCACGCCCGGGGTGGCGTGACGGACCTTGGCGATCCACGGCGGGACCTTGGCTCCGGGCAGGTGTCCACCCTCACCAGGCTTGGCGCCCTGGGCGAGCTTGATCTGCAAATCGGTGGCGTGCACGAGGTAATCGGAGGTCACGCCGAAGCGGGCGGACGCAATCTGCTTGATGCGGCTGTAGCGCTGCGGATCATTGATACGGTCGTCGGATTCGCCGCCCTCACCGGAGTTGGAGCGTGCGCCAATCGAATTCATGGCGATGGCAAGCGTCTCGTGCGCTTCCTGCGAGATGGAACCGTAGCTCATGGCACCGGTGGAGAAGCGCTTGACGATCTCAGAGGCCGGCTCGACTTCGGAGATGTCGATCGGCTTGCGGTTGGTGTTGAACTTCATCAGGCCACGCAGGGTCATGAGACGGTTCGATGTGTCGTTGATGTGGTGCGAATACTTCTTGAACATCTGGTAGTCGCCACGGTGGGTCGACTGCTGAAGCAGGAAGATGGCCTCGGGATCGTTGAGGTGATCCTCGCCGGTACGACGCCACTTGTAGTCGCCGCCCGTACGCAGGTTGCGGTGCGGGGATGCGCTCCACTGGTTCGGGTAGGCCACGCGGTGACGGATGGCCACTTCCTCGGCGATCTCGTCAAGGCCAACGCCGCCCACACGGGAGGTGGTGCCGGTGAAGTATTCGTCGATGACTTCCTGGCTCAGGCCCACAGCCTCGAACAGCTGCGCGCCACGGTAGCTCATGATGGTGGAGACGCCCATCTTGGACATGATCTTGAGCACGCCGGTGGAAAGCGCCTTGGTGAGGTTCTTCACGGCGGTGTCCGCGTCGACCTTGAGGTAGCCGTTACGGGCCAGATCCTCAACGGATTCAAAGGCCAGATACGGGTTCACGCAGGCGGCACCGTAAGCGATCAGCAGCGCGACATGGTGAATCTCGCGCACATCGCCGGCCTCGACGGCCATGGAAATCTGCGTACGGGTGTGGTGACGCAGCAGGTGATGCTGCACGGCGGAAGTCAGCAGCAGGGACGGAATCGGGCCCCAGGTGTGGTTGGATTCACGGTCGGAGAGCACGATGAAGTTCTTGCCGTTGTCGATGGCCTCATCGATTTCGGCAAAGATCTCGGCAAGTCGATCTTCGAGGGCCTTGCCGCCGCCGGCGACCTGGTAGAGGCCCTTGACCACGTACGGGCGATAGTAGCCGCCGAGGATGCGGGCCTTGTCGAGGCGCTTGAGCTGGGCCATCTCATCAGAGTTGACCACGGGCAGCGGGATGAGGATCTTCTTGGCGTGCAGCTCGGAATCGGACAGCAGGTTCGGCTCAGGGCCGATGGCGGATTCAAGCGAGGTGACGATCTCCTCACGCTCCCAATCCAGCGGCGGGTTGGTGACCTGCGCGAACTTCTGGGTGAAGTAGTCGAACAGCATGCGGCTGCGGCTGGAAAGCGCAGGCATAGGCGCATCGTTACCCATGGAACCGAGCGGTTCCTTGCCGGTGTTGGCCATCGGAGTGAGCAGGAGCTTCAGATCCTCTTCGGTGTAGCCGAAGGCACGCTGACGGCGCTGGACGGATTGTCCGGAGTGGCTCACGTGCTCGCGGCGGGGCAGGTCGCTCATTTCGACCGAGTTGCCTTCCACCCACTTGCGGTACGGGTGCTGGGAGGCGAGGGTCTTCTTGACCTCTTCATCGGGAATGATGCGGCCTTCGGCGGTGTCGACCAGGAACATCTTGCCGGGCTCAAGACGGCCCTTGGACACGATGTGCTCCTGCTCGATTTCCGGAAGCACGCCGGCCTCGGAGGCCAGAACGATGTAGCCGTCGTCGGTGAGCTGCCAGCGGCCGGGGCGGAAGCCGTTGCGGTCGAGCAGGGCGCCGACCTGGGTGCCGTCGGTGAAGACGATGTGGGCAGGGCCATCCCACGGCTCGATAAGCGTGTTGTTGTACTCGTAGAAGGCGCGCACGTCCGGGTCGAGGTCGGGGTTCTTCTCCCATGCCGGTGGCAGCATCATGCAGATGGCGTGCGGCAGGGAGCGGCCGGCGAGGTGCAGCAGTTCGAGGCACTCGTCGAAGGTGCCGGAATCGGAGTAGCCCGGGGTGGTGATCGGCAGCAGCGGCTCGAATTCGCCGAGCAGTTCGCTGCTCAGGCGGCCTTCACGGGCGGAGAGCCAGTTGCGGTTGCCCTGGATGGTGTTGATCTCGCCGTTGTGGGCCAGCAGACGGAACGGCTGGGCCAGCGGCCAGCTCGGGAAGGAGTTGGTGGAGAAGCGGGAGTGGACGATGGCGATGGTGGCCTTCATGCGCTCGTCGTTCAGATCCTCGAAGAAGTGAGTGAGCTGCATGGTGGTGAGCATGCCCTTGTACGTGATGGTACGGGCGGACAAGGAGGCGAAGTAGACGCCTATCTCATGCTCGACGCGCTTGCGGATGCGGAAGGTCTTGCGATCCAAGTCCACGCCGGCCAGAGCACCGTTCGGAGAGGCGACCACGAGAGTCTTGAACCCCGGCATGGCGGCAAGGGCCTGCAGGCCGAGTCCATCGGGGTTGGTGGGCACCACGCGCCAGGCGAGAACTTCGAGTCCCTCCTCGCGCACGATTTTGGCGATGGCCTGTTCCTGCTGACCGGAGGTTTCGATATCGCGGTCGAGGAAGGCGATGCCTGCGGCATAGTGGCCGGCTTCGGGCAGTTCGGCGGGCACGGTGGCACGCATGAACTCGTCCGGCATGCTCATCAGGATGCCGGCGCCGTCGCCCGTGTTCTCCTCGGCACCCACGGCACCGCGGTGGTCGAGATTGACCAGCACCTCGATGGCGTCAGTGACGATTTTGCGTTCAGGACGCTTGTTCAAAGTGGTGACCATACCCACACCACAGGCGTCATGCTCGTTGGCGGGATCATACATACCGTCCGGAGCGTGGACCGTGAGATCGAGCGGGGCTTTGAATGTCACCGGAATCACCTCAATTGGTTGTGGACACGTAAGGGAATCGTGTCTCTTCGTTCATTGCTGTTGACACAGTACCGTTGCTCCATGTCATTTACGTTTCGCGTGTCCATATTCCGAATCAGGCGATCCGCGACGATGACGGGCGGGACGTGGTCGGCCCGCTACAGGGCTTCGCCGCCGTCATACGCACGTTCGGAGGCGCGAAGACAGGGTTCGCCCTGCACCACTTCGACCTGCGAGGGCGGCATGCCGTCACCGGTGCGTTTGGCTTGGATCCGCTCGAACAGCATGCGGAAGGATCGCTCCCCCATGTCCAGGAAATTCTGCGTGTAACTGGTCAACGCGGGATTCCACATGGCACCGAAGTTACGGTCGTCGAACCCCACGACGCTCACATCATCGGGCACGCGGCGCCCGACCTCCCTCAGGCCTCGGATCACGGCCACGGCGATCTCATCGTTGTCGGCGAAGATCGCGGTCACCTCGTCGCGTCGTCCCAGGACGCGACCGGCCTTGACCGACTCATCCAGATCATCGTCGGGCACGATGATCGGATCGGGCGCCGCGATGCCACGTTCCTCGAGCGCATCGCGCCAGCCGTTGGTCCTGGTGTTGGCGGTCGGCCCCGCCGGGCGCCCCACGTGGAAGACGGTGCGATGCCCGAGATCCAGCAGGTGCATGGTCATCCAGCGTCCGCCATCCCTTTCGGCGTTGATGATCTGATAATCGCCGTCTCCGAAACTACCGCCCACCACGACCATCGGCATGTCTTTGGGAATGTGTTCGAGCGCGGCGATGCCGGCCCGATCATATTCGTAGACGATCACTCCGGCCGGCCTGATCGACCGGCCCATGCGCACACGCGCCTCGACGGATTCCATGTCGGATTCATCCAGGGAAACGATGTTCAGCAGGAACCGGCGCCTTCGCGCGGCGGCCTCCACGCCATGATTCGTTTCGGATGTGGAGAAAGCGGACGGGTTGGCGGCGAACACCACCACGGAATCCATCTCCCGGTTCGATAAGGCACGCGCCACGATGTTCGGCTCATAGCCCAACTGGCTGATGGCTTTGGCGATGCGTTCGCACTTGTCCTCGGCGACGTTGACGGTGCCGTTGAGATACCGGGAGACGGTCGGTGCCGAAACCCCGGCCAACCTGGCCACATCCTTGATCACCGGTCTGGTGCGGCCCGTGCTTTTCGCCATCCTCATCTCTCCCGCCATAGCCGCCGGACATGGACGCCGTCATGCACCCGCGTCCCGGTCACGAATCCTTGGTTTTCCGCGTCTCATTGTAGGCCATGGCGCGGAGGGCGACGTATGGGCCGGATGCGCCAACGAGCGGGAAACGCCGAGGGCGGAATTTCGCTCTTGCGTTTGTCATCGAACCGCGCTATTCTGAAACCGGTTTCAAAAGGAAGCCAGTATATAACTCAAAGCCACAAGGCTTTGACCAACGAAAGGAAACATGATGTCTTTCAAGGATTCCATGATGCGCGGTCTCGCTATGTACGGCATGAGCTCCACGACCCAGTACGGCCGCGCCAACGACACCATCCTCGCCGACCTGATCAACGAAGCCAACAAGAGCGCTCGCTGAATCGACGGGACGCACGCCTGACGACGGATGTCGCATCAGGACCCGAACGTCATCGACAGCAAGGAAACAACAGGAGCAAGGCCGTTTTCGGCTCTGCATGAACGAAAGGCAGTGACTATGTCCTTCAAGAATTCCATGGTGCGCGGTCTCGCCCTCTGCGGCATGAACTCCGTCGCCCGCGCCGGATACGCCGACAGCAAGATGTTCTCCGACATCATCGCCGGCACCGATAAGGACGCCCGCTGAACCGCCGCGGACGATTCCCGTTCAGACAACCGATAATTCAACACAGTGATAATCAAACACAGTGATAACTGAATGACAATCGGACAACGAAGTCCACTTCTCTCTCGCCCCCATGCCATGTGTCCGGGTAGGCGGCTTGACGAAACGTTCATTTCATCCGCATGACCCGCACGATCTGCTCGGTGGTGCGCGTCACATTGGCGGCCGCATCGGCCAGCAGGTCGTTGAGGCTCGAAGCGCCGGGCGCGATGCCGAAAACCGCGTCGATGCCGAGTCCATGTAACCCGTCGATTCCCACACCAACACATCCGGCCACGGCGACAACGGGCTTGCCATACCGTTTGGCCACTCCGGCCACACCGGCAGGAGCTTTGCCGAATCCGGTCTGAGCATCGATGGCGCCTTCCCCGGTGAACACCACGTCAGCCCATCGCACGGCCTCGTCAAGACCGGATTGCTCGATGACGATATCGACGCCCGATCGAAACTCGGCGCCAAAGAAACCCTTCAACGCGGCACCGATGCCGCCCGCGGCACCAGCGCCGGGCACATCGCTCACGTCCACGCCGAAACGGCTTTCGATCAGACGCGCGAAATGCGCCAAGGCGGCGTCCAACGTGACGACATCATCGGCACCGGCCCCCTTCTGCGGTCCGAACACCGCGCTGGCGCCAGTGGGACCGGTCAACGGATTGGTTACATCGCAGGCGGCGATGATGGACACGTTCCCAATGGCCGGATCCATCGTTGTGATGTCGATGACGGATACATCGGCCAAGGCCGCTCCCCCACGTCCCAGCTCGTCGCCGTTCGCGTCCAGGAGACGCACGCCGAGGGATTGCAGGAGGCCGGCGCCGGCGTCATTGGTGGCGCTGCCACCGAGACCGACGATGATTCGTCGAACGCCAAGACGGGCGGCGGCGAGCAACAGTTCGCCGGTACCATAGGATGACGCGATCAGCGGGTTTCGTTCCTCCGCGTTGAGTCTGGCGAGACCGCTGGCCTCGGCGGTCTCGACCACGGCGGTCGCGCCATCGGCAAGCACTCCGAACCGGCCTTCGATAAGTCGACCGAGCGGATCATGAACCGGAACGGCATGCATCGTCCCCCCGGTGGCGTCGACGAGCGCATGCACGGTCCCTTCACCGCCGTCGGCCATGGGAAGACAGCGAATCTCGGCATCGCGATCGGCATTCTCAATCCCCCGAGCCATCGCCTCGGCCGCCTGCATGGCGGTCAAGCTCTCTTTGAAGGAGTCGGGGGCGCATAGGTAGCGCGTCATGATTCGAGCATACTCCACGACGCTCCGTTCCTAGATACCGGCGAGATCGAAGAACCGTTCGATGACCGTGTCATTGATGAGCCTGCCGCGCCGCGTGGGCACCACCCGGCGTCCATCGACCACGGTGACCAGGCCCTCTTCGATCATCGGCGTAAGCCGATCCACGGCAATGACGCGATCGATGCGCTCCAGATCGAGCCCTTCACGCATACGCAGACCAAGCATGATCAGTTCCTCGAGGTTCTCCTCGGCGGTGATCCGCTCACTATCGGCCCACGGCACACGGTGTTCGTTGATGGCGACTCCCCAGAGACGGGGGTGGGCGATGTCCCAACTGCGCAGGCCGTACCCATTGGAAGACACCGCATGGCAACGGTAATGGGAATGGGCGCCGGGACCCAGCCCCGCCCAATCGACGTTGCGCCAATACCCGAGATTATGCCGGCTCTCGTATCCGGGGCGGGCCCAGTTGGAAATCTCATACCAATCGAGACCGGCTTGGGTGAACAGCTCGTCGGCGAGCTCGTATTTGGCGGCCTCATCATCGTCATCCGGCTTGGGCAAGGTGCCGGCGGCGATCCGACGGCCCATTTTCGTGGTGGGTTCCACGGTCAGCGCATAAGCGGAGATATGATGCACACCGAGATCGAGAGCGGCCTCAACCGAAGTGCGCCAATCCTCAAGGCTCTCCCCCGGCGCGCCGTAGATCAGATCCACGCTGGAACGCAGTCCGGCCATGGTGGCGGCGTCAACGCCGGCGGCCACGTTGGACGGCGTGTGCGTGCGGTCGAGCGTCGCCAGCACGTGCGGCACGGCTGACTGCATGCCGAAGGATATGCGGGTGAAACCGCCGTCGGCAAGCTCGGCTATGTAAGCCTCATCGACCGTATCCGGGTTGGCTTCGGTGGTGATCTCGGCGTCGGGCGTCAGACCCCAGATCCCGCGGATGGCATCCACCATGGCCACCAGATCGGCGGCGGCGAGAACCGTGGGAGTGCCTCCGCCAAAGAACACGGTGGAGGCGGCAGGCTCCTCGATGCCGTGATCGCACTGCCATTGCCTGATCAGAGCCATCTCCCGGATGACCATCTGGGCGTAATGACCGCGCGAGGCGCCCGCACCGAGGTCCGTGGCCGTATAGGTGTTGAAATCGCAGTAGCCGCACCGCCGCAGACAGAACGGCACATGAATGTAGATCTCGTAGGTCAACCGTTACTCCCCTCAGCCATCCGTGCCGAAGACTCCCCGGCGAGGCGAGCCTCCGGCACCCGCTCAGCCTTCCGTCTTCTGCGCGGCGCGGATCTTGTCTTTGGTGTCGCGGTCGTTGGAATCCTCGCCGGTGGACAGGGCGGCGATGAACGCCTCCTGCGGCACCTCTACATGGCCGAGCATCTTCATACGCTTCTTGCCAGCCTTCTGCTTTTCGAGCAACTTGCGCTTACGGGTGATGTCGCCGCCATAGCATTTGGCGAGCACGTCCTTGCGTAACGCACGAATGTTCTCACGCGCGATGATGCGCGAACCAATCGCAGCCTGAATCGGAATCTCAAACTGCTGGCGAGGAATCAGACTACGCAATTTCTTGGTCATCATCACACCATACGAATACGCCTTATCGCGGTGAACGATGGCACTGAACGCATCGACCTTCTCGCCCTGAATAAGGATGTCCACCTTGACCAAATCGGCGGACTGCTCGCCGTCCTCGTGGTAATCAAGGGAGGCGTAGCCCTTGGTACGGGACTTGAGCTGATCGAAGAAGTCGAACACGATTTCGGCCAGTGGAATGCGGTAGTGCATCTCCACACGGTCGGTGGAGATGTACTCCATCGTGCCCATAATGCCGCGGTGGTCCTGGCACAGATCCATCACCGCACCGATGAATTCCTTGGGCGTGATGATGTCGGCGGCAACCATCGGCTCGACGATCTTCTTGATCTTGCCGTCCGGGAATTCGCTCGGGTTGGTCACATGATGCTGGCTGCCATCCTCGGCGGTCACGTCGTAGGTGACGTTCGGGGCGGTCTGGATAAGGTCGAGGCCGAACTCGCGGGAGAGTCGCTCGTTGACGATTTCCATGTGCAGCAGACCCAGGAAGCCACAGCGGAAGCCGAAACCCAGAGCCACGGAGGTTTCCGGCGTGTAGATCAGGGCGGCGCCGTTGAGCTTGAGTTTGTCGAGTGCATCACGCAGTTCGGGGAATTGCGCGTTGTCGATCGGGAACAAACCGGCGTAGACCATCGGCTTGGGGTCGCGGTAGCCAGGCAGCGGCTCGGTGGCCGGGCGGACGGCCGAGGTCAGGGTGTCGCCCACCTTGGACTGACTCACATCTTTCGCACCGGTGATGATGTAGCCGACCTCGCCGGCACCGAGTGCCTTGGTGCGGGTCATGTCCGGACTGATCACACCGATCTCGATGGGATCATGGGTCATGCCGATACCCATCATGTGCACTTTTTCGCGGTCGTGCAGTTCGCCGTCCTCCATACGGATGTAGGTGACGATGCCGCGGTAGGAGTCGTAGACAGAGTCGAAGATCAGCGCGCGGGCGGGGGCATCGGGGTCGCCGTGCGGGGCGGGCACGTCCATGACGATCTGGTCGAGCAGGTCGGCCACGCCTTCGCCGGTTTTGCCGGAGACGCGCAGCACGTCGCTCGGCTCGCAGCCGATCAGACCTGCGATCTCCTCGGCATGCTTGTCCGGTTCTGCGGACGGCAGGTCGATTTTGTTGAGCACGGGAATGATGGCCAGATCATGGTCGATGGCCATGTACAGGTTAGACAGGGTCTGCGCTTCGATGCCCTGGGTAGCGTCGACGAGCAGCACCGCGCCTTCGCAGGCGGCCAGTGCGCGGGACACCTCATAGGTGAAGTCCACGTGGCCGGGGGTGTCGATCATACCGAGCGTGTATTCGGTACCGTCAAAGGTCCATGGCACGCGCACGGCCTGGGATTTGATGGTGATGCCACGCTCCTGCTCGATATCCATACGGTCAAGGAAGCGATCGCGCATCTCTCGCTCGGGCACAATGCCGCTCAACTGCAGGATGCGGTCGGCCACGGTCGACTTGCCGTGGTCGATGTGTGCGATGATACAGAAGTTGCGAATCACCGACTGATCAGTGGAACCCGGCTGATTGTGTTGGATGACCAACGCATTCCTCCTCTTGGCATATACTCAAACTTCACCTAGTGTAGCCGAGGGACTGTATTCGGCGTGGCATTGCGCGGGTTTTTCCGGGGCTCATGCTATCCTTTAACTCTTGTATGTCCTTATAACACACATTGTTTGGAGTAAACGTGGCAAACATTAAGTCGCAGAAGAAGCGCGTGCTCACCAATGAGAAGGCGCACCTTCGCAACGTGGCTGTGAAGTCCGGCCTGAAGACCGCCATCCGCGCCACCCGCGAAGCCATCGCCGCCGGTGACAAGGCTGCCGCCGAGGCCGCCTACAAGGTTGCCGCCCAGAAGCTCGACAAGGCTGCTGGCGCTGGCGTAATCCACAGGAATCAGGCCGCCAACCGCAAGTCTGGCCTCGCTGTTGCGATCAACGCTCTGTGAGCATAAGCCTCTTAAGGTTTTAGCAAGTCCCCGCAAGTCATCTGGCTTGCGGGGACTTTTTATATCTCCGTTCAAAGAGGTACATTGGCGGTCTTGCGAAATGACATCTCCGTTCAGAGAGGTACCGGATACGGGAAAACCCAATTATAAACGCCGTCATTGCAACGCTTATACTCGATGTTTCGTGCTTCAGGTACCTCTTTGAAAGCAACTAGCCCTGAGGCGGTCTTGAATCATCCTGAGGCGTACCCCCATCATCCATGGTATTAGCGTGGTCTCGGCCAGCTGATTGCTGAATATGCCGTTTTTCGCTAGGCAGATACACACGATGACGTTCGACGGCTCCGGGCAGAGTGACGTTGAAGCCTACCGAAAACAGTCGCAGCGCCACCACGATGATAACGATCAGTACATCGAGCAGCATTTCCGAGCGCATGTCGAACCAGCCGTATCTCGCGCCACGCCATACCAACACAGTCAATATGCAGCCGATAAACGAGGGCACAGCATAGAGGTGTTTGTCCCGAATAATCATTGGCACGTCGCCAATGAAGATGTCACGAATGAGGCCGCCGGCCAGTGCTGTGAACATGCCCAGGAATACGGCGGTCATGCTTGAGGAACCGTATGCCAGCGCTTTTGCGGTGCCATTGACTGCGAATAGTCCGAGGCCCAGAGCATCGATGACAGTCATCGTCCATTTGAGTTTGGTAATCTCCGGGTGGGCCACCACCACGATAATGCCGGAGAACAGCGTAGTGAGCACAAGGCCTTTGTCGGTGATGCCGACCGGCGGCAGGGCACCGAGCATTACGTCGCGCACAAGACCGCCGCCGAGTGCAGTCAGCCAGCCGCACAGCATAATGGTGAAGATGTCATAGCCCTTGCGAATGGCGGCAAGTCCGCCGGACAGTCCCCAACACAAAATAGCGAAGTACTCGATGACCACAAAAACGATGTTGTTCTCCAACGCCACCTGCATGAGCCGCTCCCCTCTTGTGCCGCTTCGGTTCGTTTCAGTCCGTCTTCGTTCTGTTCCCATTCATCCTTATCCGGCGCTACCGCCCGCCGTACCCGAGCTTACAACAGGCCTTGCCTGACGCAATTGGACTAGAGAACAAACCGAATAAATGCTATTGCCGGTTCGACTCCACTCTTTTTCTCTTACAGCGTCGCCAGCGCGCCAAACTTTGAGCAGCCACCGACGTTAGTCCTTCTCATTTGTCGGAGGTCGGCCAAAGTTTGGCACGGCACCAACGATCATGCGCTCCAGTATCGTTGCCGTGCCAACTTATGTACAGCTAACGACGCTAAGCCCCTTTTTATCGTCGTTTGATCGCCAGAACTTGACCCGTTAACGACGCTAAGGTGTCTCAGCGACGTCAGCAGTCCAAACCTTGAACCATTACTGACATTGAACATCCCCCAGCGTCGCCAGAAGCTCATGTCTTGTCTCACCACCGACGCTATAGCAATGGAGGCCTTCATCAAGAGCCCAAAAATAGATTCACTCATCGCATCCGAATGTAGTTTTCAATGGATTCAACGCGTGATTCAGCATCGCGTAGACAGTTGCACAATGCTGCTTCAATATCGATACCGTCCGAGCGGGCTCGACGCACGATGGCGAGGATTTCATCGGCGTAGGCATCGGCCTTCTCATGTTCAGGAGAATTGTCACCGTTTGATTCGGATTGAATCGCCGCTTGAGGCTGCTCGTCATCTTGCTTCGTGTCAGCCGCAGCCGGCTTATCAAACGCCGCGAACAATCTATCAGCATTCGGCGATTTGGAGATACGAGAAACGACTTTGGCCGCGCGAGGCGACGCACCTTGAGCGCGGGAAATGCCCTCAAGCACGGATTTACGATGCTTTTCCTGCTGTTTCATCTTTTCCCATAGAGCCACTACGGCTTCCGGGGATTCGGGTTGGGTAGTCTCTCCACCGTCGTTGCCGTCAGCATCAAAAGCATCAGAAGATTCGGAGGAATTGCCGGCATCATCAGCCGCAAACACATGCGGATGCCGAGTGATGAGCTTGTTCACCAACCGGCCGGCGACCTCGTCAATACCAAAAGGATCCTCGGCATCCGATTCGCAGACCCGCGCCTGAAACACGGATTGCAACAGCACATCGCCCAGTTCCTCGCGCATGTTGTCACGGTCGTGAGTTTCCACCGCGTCGACGTATTCGTAGGTTTCCTCAAGCAGATTCTTGAGCAGTGGCTCGTTCGTCTGCTTACCGTCCCACGGGCAGCCGCCCGGCGAATACAGCACGTCCACCACGGCCTTGACCCGGTCCAGCGCCGTAACCGCCTCAACCATCGGCTTTAATTTCGAACAATGCTCGAAGCCTGACGGCAAACGGTAGGCTGAAGCATGGTATTCCGTCATGTCACTCATCTTGCTCATAGGTTTGCTCCTGTTCTCATCTGGATGAACCATAACCAACGCCCGCAACGTGTAGAAGACCTAGATCATATTATTTGTTGCGAAATGTTGCTAAATCCATCTGCATCTCTCTAGCCAAGAACATTTTCAATACGCCAAGACCCCTTGGAATTGTTGACGTTCCAAGGGGTCTTAGTCAGAAACAAAAGGTGCTAGTTCAGCACACCTTCCACATCCAGTAACGTATAATGAAATCAACGGCCCCCACGGAAAGAACGGCGGAATTCCAACGATTTGATACGATTGGTATACCATTGGAATACCATTCGCCACGGATTGTTTGTTGGAGAATGTTGGAGAATGAAGGATGCTGAATGCCTAGGATAAGGAAAACCGGAGCGGTCTACCCCATCCGCCACGAGCAGCGGAAAACACTCAAGGACGGCACGGTAAAGACATACGTGAACTGGCAGGCCAAGGTGGACGGCCGATGGGTGTCCGCCAAGACCTACAAGGAATGCGACAGGAAAATAGCCGAAGCCCTCAAGGAGAAAACCGAATGGGGCATGGGCGTAGACCGCGCCACCCGGCTCGGCGAGTACGCGGAACGATGGTTCGAGCTGAAACGACGCGACCTGAAACCCAAGTCCATCAACAACTACGCGAGCCTCATAAGCGTGCACCTGTGCAAGTACGCGAACGAGAAGCTGGGCGAAGTGACCGCCTCGGCGGTGCAGCGCATGATAGCCAACATGCGCAACCTCGACGGCACCCCATGCTCGTACAACCGGCAGCTTGGCTTCTACAACATCCTTAACCAGATATTCAAGGCGGCGGTGGCCGACCGGCTGATACCCACCAGTCCGGTCACCAGCGCGGCAAGGCCGAAACGCAGGGACACGGGATTGGCCGGGGACCGGCGCACCATCAACGGGCCCGTGGCCGTGTCGGCGGACAGGCGCAGCGGCACGCAGGACCGCAAGGCGTTCACCGTGGAGCAGATGCAGGACATGCTCGAAGCGTCCTCCGACGACCTGTTTCTGGGGGCACGCCAATGGTGGCGTCTGCTCACCGGCATGAGGCAGGGGGAGATACTGGGAGCCACGTTGGACGATCTCGACCTGTGGCGGGACAAGACGTTGGAAACCCCGGACAGCGGCGAGATATGGATAGGCACCTACACGGTGAACTGGAAACTGGAAAGCCTCGACAAGGAGCATGGGTGTGGGGAGCCCGGCAGGGACGGAAGATACCCGTGCGGCTTCAAACGGCCTTCGAGCTGCCCCCGATACCGGTGGAGGGTGCCGGACGGATACGACATGATACACCTGTGCAAGGGGTACGCTTTGACGCCGCCGAAGTCCGCGAGAGGCAAGGTCGTGCCGATAATCCCCCAGTTGGGCACCGTCGTGCACCGGTATCTGGAGGCCACGGAGAATATCATCCCGAACCCGTACAACCTGATATTCAGGACGCGCGAGGGTATGCCGTTGGCCGCGTTGGATGACAGGGCCGGTTTCCGCGACCTCATGCGCAGGGCGGGCATCCCCGACTACGAGAACCGGTACGGGCATGAATGCCGCAATTCCGTCGTATCGCTCCTGTTCCACATGAAGGTTGATCCCGGCATCATCCAACGCATCGTCGGCCATTCGAGCATAGCCATGAGCGAGCATTACCGCACCGTGCCGGTGGAGGATTTGATGCGCGGCATGGAGACGATAGGCGACGGGCTCGATTTGAAGCAGATCGAATGGAAAGCGTGAGCATATTCCCGGCTTCAGAAAAATGGTCCCGTCCCTTAGTACAGGAGGACGGGACCATTCACTTTCGGCTAACTATAAATAGAATAATGCGTAGAAATAGGTCGGAAGTTCTTAATAACTGAGGCAAGGTCTTTGGCTTGTTTTAATGCCTCGGCTTTGCACTGGGTGCCGCACATGCCGCTTTTACGTGCGGTATATGAGGCATCGTCTCCTATCTCTTTTCCGCACCGTACGCAGGCATCGCCCTTCTTAACGGTCGGGTGCATCCCTTCCAGCCATTTATTGGGCGTATCTCTTTCATGCGATTTCGCGTATGAAACCAGATCGTCGGGGAATCGTCCGCTCACATTGTATTTGGCGTCATTCCACGCATACTCCAGCGCTTCAAAATCATCGGCATGGGCGGATTGCGCGAGTTTGAGCAGTATTTGCCCAGCTCCATTCGCATCGTCAACCGCCTGATGATAGGAGCCCATGTCGATGCCGAAATGTTTGCATATCGTCTTGTACCTGTGATTCGGCAGGTTCGGCAATAGTTCTTTCGCTAAAGCCCAGGTGTCAATCCAACCGTTCTCCAGCATCGGCATACGGTACAAAATGCAATCCTCACGCATCATCTTCGCATCGGCGTTAGCCGCTCGATGCGCGACAAGCGGGAGGTCTTCTACGAAATATGATTCAAACCGTCCCAGTACTTCCGGCCATTCTGGCGCTTCGAGAATGTCGCTCTTCGTTATATGGTGGAGCTCCGTATGCTTTTCATATTCGAAGAGATTGAGTCGTTCATGTGGTTTGACAAGACTCGCGAACGAATCCACTGGTTCTCCGTCTCTAAATTTGACCGCGCCGATCTGGCATATTTAGGCTGGATTGTTGTTCGCCGTTTCGAAATCTAGAGCTACAAAATCCAATGACATGGGCAACCCCCCTGTTTTTCGTGTACAAGAAGAGTCTACGCTCGCGACCGTATAGATGAATCGGCATATTCAATTGCGGTTATCCAATATCTGGTGCACAATCAGAATCATGCAATCAAACAAATGTTCTATCGGATTGACGGAACCGCCGTCTGAGATGAACCTTGCTCGAATCAACGGGAACGAAAAAGAGGTCCGCCCATCCCGCGAAGAACCGGCGAACCTCTCAGCATTGCCACACCACCAGAAGGAGGCGCGACATGAGCTAGTCTAACACTATTCGACTCGCCTGCGGCCTACCGAAGCGGCTATGAGGGCAAGGGAATCAGGAAGTCCGACCATCGGCGCGATGATATCCAGCTCGGAAATCAGGAATGACTTTTTTCCCGTCAGCCGATCGCTGACATAGGACTGGGCCTTTCTGCCTATCGCTTTTGCGATATCCATCTGAGTGAGATGCTTGTCCTTCATTCTCGCGTCAAGGTATGCACCTATTGCGATATCTGTGTTTGAGATTTTTGCGTTCATAACAAACAGTATATCTCATATAACATATCTTGTCGGGCGTGTCGTTATTTGACATATCTTAAATAAGATATATAGTTGTAACCAGCAAATCGGAATACGGTACAAACACATTGTTAAATATCGTATATAAGATACGGAGACTTCATGGACACCAACGCATTCATCTCGCAGGCAATATCGGTACGCCTTCTGCGAATCAAGAAGAAGCAGTATCAGCTCGCGTCCGAACTGAATATCGACCAGACAGTGCTTAGTCATTACATGACCGGCAAAAGCTCTTGGAACGCCAAGGTAATGGACCGCATTGCCCCTCTCCTCGGTTGGGGCTCTGCTGTTGACATCGCGATTGCCGCAGAAGAGGAACGACAGATTATGCGGTCGATTCCCCCTTCTGAGTCTCCCAAGCCAGAAGCTGAGCAGCGTCTTTCTGAGTCTCCTGTATTGGAGGTAACAGCATGAGTACAGAAAACATGGAAGCCCCTGAGATTTACAGCGGAAAGGTAGGAGTGGAGATCGTACCGGATATGCGCAAGCTCAGGAGCTTCGCCAAGGACTTCATCGCCCTCGTGGACAGTTACTGGCCGGAGGAAACAGGTAGTCCCTTGGCCACGCAATCCAGGCAGACCGGCAACTGTGATTCGCCTACACCGGACATGTCCTCGACTTCGGCACCACAGTAATAGCAGCGATTGCCGTTCTGCTCCTTCACAGCACGAACGGCCATCTGTTTCAACCGGTCATCGAAGTCCTTATTGAACTTGACGAAAGCCATATTCACCTCCTCTCAATGAATCGAGACATTATGAACACTTCGAATCGTAGTCTGACCATCACGGAAACCGAGTAACCCATGTTTGGTTTCAACAAACGTTCCGAAGAGCCGGAAAACCTGTATGAAGAGCCACCCGTACCGGAGATCAAGCCATGCCCCATCTGCGGCAAGACCCCATCGGTCTACTGCGCCGGATGCTCAATGCTCGGAAGCGGTGCCAGCACCAGGTTCTGGAATTGCCGGTGCATCGACTGCGATTATCCCAAGCGTCCTTCCGGATTGAGCGTCAATTACTGTAATAAGGCCGACGCTGCCGACCATTGGAATGAGTTGGCGGACCGGTCTGAGAAAACACTGGACGCACCTCTTCCCGAATGCCCCATCTGCAATAAGCGTCCGACGCTTGTAGAGATCGTCGGCAAAGGAATGGTCTACGACTGCGGATGCGATTGCGTGAGTATTTCAAGCCCCTCCCTCAACCCGATAGAAGTCAAGAAAGACTGGCTGAGAGAAGCCGCCCGCAGAGCGGACTACCTGAGAAGGCTTCGCTCCTGCACGGATGTGCTGTCAAGAAATTAACAAGTCTTGCCGCAGTGGGTCGTTTTTTATCCACCTATCGACTACAGGCAAATAAATACCATACTGCGATCTGCTGCGGCAACCATCGGCCGGAACCCTTCGGGGTGTCTGGACACGCACCATCGCCGCCACACCATAGGACTCGTCATCCATCTCTCAGAAACCAGAAACACGGTGGCGGCAAGGACGTTCTCGGTTCGAATCCGAGTCCGGCCACGCGGAAAGGACATGTCATGAACAGGAAAACGTATGGGGCTCACTGCTCCGGCTGGCAGCATTCACCTGATGAACGCCGGCACCGGCATGAGAACACGAAGACAATCACTTGTCTGACGTTGGCGGCGACCGGGTTCCTGATTCTCTCACTGCAACCCTATGCGGGCCCGTGGAGCATTCTCGCAGGCTTCATGTGCTGTTCGCCCGTCATGCTCTCGTTCGCATTGTCGAAAGGAACACAAAAATGATCTGGTTCATACTCGCCGTAACACTCCTGCTCATCGGAGTCGGCATGATAGCCGTCGCACTCGCCAACGGTGGCGACGGAGCCGGTTTCGGCTTCATTCCCATCATCGTCGCCGCACTGTTGATGATTCCGGCATGCCTATACTCGCTGGACGTAGGCGAGGTGGCCGTCATCCGCAACATGGGCGGCTCCGTCGCCGGTCATGCGGAGAACGCGGGCTTCCATGCGAAGGCGCCGTGGCAGTCGGTCATCAAATACGATACGCGCAACAACCTCATCAACTTCTTCAAGGACACCGACTACAAGTACGACGGCGGCAGCGCGGAAGGCAAGGAGATCACGGTCAACGACCGTAGCGGTGCCAGCGCGAACATCGACATTCAGGTCAACTATTCGCTCGAACCGTCCGCCGCCGAAATGCTCTACTCGGAATACGGCAAGCAGACCACGTTCACGCAGAACTACATCGGCAACGACCTGCGCAGCGTGGCCCGTGAAACCTCCGGCAAGTTCGACACGATCACGATGCTCACCGACCGTGGCAAGTACACGAAGGCCGTGCAGGACGCGCTCACCTCGAAATGGAAGAGCATCGGCCTGACCGTCGAACAGGTGTCCGTGCAAGACATCCGCTACCCGAAGTCCATTACCGACAGCTACGCGCAAGCCCAAGCCGCCGAGGTCGCCAAGCAGAAGGCGAAGAACGAGCAGGAGACCGCGAAGGTCGAGGCCGAGACGAAGCGCATCAAGGCGCAGGGCGAGGCCGACGCGAACAAGGTGCTGAACGATTCCCTGACCGACAACGTGCTCCGGCAGCATTACATCGACGCTTTGAAGAACGCCGACCAGCTGATCGTCACACCCGAGGGCTCCAACACCCTCATCCAACCCAAATGATTCTTCCGGGCGGGGTTCTTTATTCCTTTACTTCCTCGTCCGGTGGCAGCCAAGCGCATGGTGCCGCACCTACGAAGCCTTCCAATGGTCATGGACTTCTCCAAGGTGCACCGGGTTCGACTCCCGGCTTGGCGCTCAGAAAATTTAACCCCTTCGCGTCCTACGCCGGAAAAACCAATACAAGGGTTTTCGGACGTGTCAGCTCCGACGCAGAAGGACAACAACCAACCATCCCAGTGGAGGGACAACATCATGGCAATATCACCGTTCGACCAAATGAGTCTGCTCATGGAGAAAACGTGGGCTCAGATTCAATCGGAGGACGCGGACTGATGGCATCTGATTCCAACTCTATCGCCAGAGCCATCCGTTATCTCGGTGATTGCGTCCGTTATCTCGCGGACAAGTATGTGGCAGTGAACGATCGCGTGTACTCGGATTGGAACGAGGCGTCGAAGGTCGTCGGGGATGTTGGCCGTGACCATGTGGCCGATTATGCGGAGGCGTCACACAAGCAGGGCAAGTCGCGTACTTGGCGTCACAGTCACCTGATGGAACGAGAGGAACAATTGTCCATGCAGTCGAGGGGTTCTCATGTTGACCCCGAATGATGTCCGCGCAGAAAGTTCCGCACGTATCGTTCCCTGCTTCACGGCGAGGTCTACGACGTGGAGGATGTTGACGATTTTCTGGACGCGGTGGCGGGCACCATTCGTGTCCTGGGTATTGAAGCACGCAAAAGAAGAAAGGAAGAATAATGGCCAAGCTCACCCCTTTTATCTCGGATGATTTCGACGCGAGTGAACTGCGTCCCGATCAGGTCAAGACCCTGCTGGCGCAGACGGACGCGCTTATCGCCGGCTTCACGGAGATAGGAAAACGACTGCGCTCCCAGATCGAGGATGACATGGACGTGAACAACCGTTCCGATTCCATCAACATCAACGGCCTGCATGTCGCGGACATCACCCTGCGCGTGGGAGGCAAGGGCAAAAGCAAGTGCGTTGACCAGCAAGCGTATGTGGATTGGCTTCTTGCGAACGGCAAGGAGGATATGACCGAAATGGTCACGATTCCGGTGAAGGCGGCTCTGGAACCTTCGTATATCGACAATCTGAAGTCTTTGGAGTTCGCGGACGAACAGTCGGGCGAGGTGACGAAACCGGCTGGCGAGTATCCGGCTGGCTGTGAGCTGGGCAGAGGCAGTTCGGGCGGTATCAGCGTCTCCTACGTGAAGGACGTGTACCGGGACTTGCTGGCCACGTTGCAGCCTTCGAACGTGATGGGCTTGCTTACCACGGGCCATGTCGAAGAAGATTCAACGGAAGAGAGTGAACCAGAATGGTGAACGATCTTACCGTAACCAAGGAGCAGGAATGGTGGTCGAACACGCAGCTTGCCGCCTTGCAGCACATGGGTGTCCAGGATGCGCCGAATGCGGACCTTGCTGTGTTCCTTCACCAGTGCAAGCGTACCGGTCTTGACCCGTTCAGCCGTCAGGTCTACATGATCGGACGCAAGAACAAGGTCAAGCAGTGGCAGAACGGCCAGCAGGTCGATGTGTGGGAAACGAAGTGGACGATTCAGACCGCCATCGACGGTTTCCGCCTCATTGCCCGTCGAGCCGCCGACCATAACCGTGAGAAGTTCGCGGAACCGGAGACCCTGTGGTGCGGGGAGGATGGCGTCTGGCATGACGTATGGCTGGGCGCAGGCCATCCCTCCGCCGCGAAAGTGGTCGTGGAACGCGGCGATGGGGTGTTCACCGCAGTCGCGTTGTTCAACGAATACTGCGGCACCCGATACGACAAGACGCTTCGCAAGCAGGTGCCGAACAGCATGTGGGCTTCCAAGCCCGCCGTCATGCTCGCCAAATGCGCCGAGGCTCTGGCTTTGCGCAAGGCTTTTCCCCAAGACCTGTCGGGCCTGTACATGGCTGACGAGATGGATGCCGTCGAAGAGGTTCAGGCGACCGTCGTAGAGGAACCCCAGGAGAAGAAACCGGAATGGACGGCTCCCAGCGAAGGCGTGCTCATGGCTTCCGAAACCGATTTGAACAAGCTGCACGAGACGAAGAATCAGTGGCTTGCAGTATTCGCTTCGGCTTCCGAACGGGACTTCAACAACGAGATGCGTCGAATCGTGGGACGCCGCGACGTGAACGGGAATAACATCACGCTCACGGAATGCGAGACCGCGACACAGGCGCTCCAAGCGCAGATCATAAAACAACGGACTCAGACGGACGACGGCCAGAAGGCCGAGACACAGAAGGAGGCTCCAAATGAGCAAGCAGATTGATTTGAAGGACGCGAAGGAAGGCATGTGGGTCGAGTTCGACAGCATCGAACACGACGAGCCCAATGGCCGTGTGCCGGAAGGCCATTTCGCCGGAAATCTATTGGATATAAGCAAATTGACCGATATGACTTTTCTCAGCTACCTGATTCAAGACTACCGGGCGTTCGGCGTGCTGGGGAGCGTGGTGTGCCCTGATACCGATGACACCGTGTTCACCTTGTTCTGGGTATGCGATGGCGAGGTCAAGCCGCAAGAATATGTGAGGAATATCCGCCTCTACGAGTCGAAGCCCGAAGCCGCAACGGAAGATGATGGCGAGCGTATCACCGACATCACGAAGGTCATGGTGAAGGACACGGTGGTGCTGAAGTCCGGCAACAGATACACGGCGGTCGATGTACGTCCCTACTGCGAGAACGGCCAGACCCTGTACCTGCGTGCCGAGGAGTTCGGCGCTTTGGACGGCTGGTGGGCGTATGACGAAGACTTCCAGTATGCGGTTCACGGGACCTTCGACAAGTTTGGATGGCCGTTGAGGACCGGCTTCTACAAGGATAACGCGAAACAGGTATGGCATTTCGACGCCAAGCAGAACAACCTCATGCGCGTGTTCACCGATGACGGTTCTCCGGCCCAGTCCACCCAGTCGCCCGTATACGGTTACGGACGGTTCAAACGTCTCGCCGACGAACAGAATCTATGGCCGTTGGCGGAGACGAGTCTGGTGGAGGCCTCGTGAAGTTCACCCCGAGGCAGGGCTGCAAGTGCGAGAAATGCCTGTGGGTTCACGGGGACAAGATCACTCTCCACCAATGCCCCACCTGCGGCGCCACTGATTGCGCGGGAGCCCAATCGCACATGCTGGTCTGCAATCGGACGGCCAGCGAGAAACACAAGACCAATTCGTACAGGAGGTACAGCTGATGGCCGGAGAGCCGAGCATCGAACTGAAAGGCTATGTAGGCAGGGTCAACGACTTCCAGAACGGCGGCAGCATTGTCACCGTCGGTGTCACCCCGTCCTATCAGGACAAGAACACGTCGCAGTGGGTGGACAAGCCCCAACTCTGGTTCGACGTTCGTCCCATCTCCAACGAGGCGAAGGGCGTGGTTGACGAGATCAGGAACGCGAAACAGAACAATCTCAGCGTCCGTGTGCTTGTGAACGGCGGCTTGTCGAAGCGCGTCAGCGAGAAGGATGGGAAAACCTACGAGCATCTGGAAATCGCGGCCCGCACGCTCGTGGTCATGTCCGCGAAACCCAAGCAGCAGGGCAATCAGAACGGTTTCCAACCGAACTACGGCCAGCAGAATTACGGTCAGGGAGTTCAGAACTATGGTCAGCTAGCCAATCCGATGACCCCCGCCTATGGTGCGACGCAGGCTTCCCAGACCGGTCAGCCGGCAGTTGACCCTTGGAGCCAACCGCAGACGGCACAAGCGCCGCAGACACCGCAGGGGGAGTTTGAGCCGGATGACGAGTTCTAACCCGTCGCGCGAGACGTGCCGTCTTGTGGATAGGCGGGATGGTGAACGGTGCGTCCGTTGCGGCACCACCTACAACTGGGCGGGTTTCTCCCGTCATCACAGGCATCTGAGAAGCCACCCGTTCCCCGGACTCCACCTGCCATCAAATCTCATACTGCTGTGCGGAAGCGGTTCGAACGAGGGTTGCCATTTGTGGGTGCATACCCATCAGCGTGAGGCGATGGACAACGGGTGGCTGGTCAGCGGTTTCAACGACCACCCCGAACAGGTGCCAGTCATGGTTTACGGCAAGGGCCTTGTGCTCTTGGACAACATGGGAGGCTTCACGTTATGCAGTTAGACGAAGCAGTCGAAGCGCTCTACAAACTGTTCTGCCGTGCCCCGTCCTTCCATATCGCGTTATGCAGGCTCGACCCGGTGGCGGCGTCCAGATTCATGAACGGAGATATTCGACTATGACACAGGCGAGGAAAGGGCCGCGACTGCCGTTAAGCCGTCAGGATGAGGCGATACTTGCCGGCCCGTGACTGTCAACCCAACTGGGACGCAACCTACGTGCAGCCGAGGCGCAGACGTTCGGACGCATGGTCTACGACGAGTGGACGAAAACCCATCCGGGCACACTCCCCTACACGGTAAGAATCGATTCCAGTCAGAAAACCGCGTACCTGCCAGAAGACCTGCCCCTATTGCACAAGGCGCTCACCCGGTACACGAACAGCAAATCATATCAACGTATTCAAACGGAAATCAAAGGAGAACACCAATGAGTGAGAAACCATTCTGGGAAGGCAAGACCGGTAAGGAGATGGCCGGACTGCACGTCAAGGCCACATGGAAGAACGGCGCCATTGTTACTGGAGTGTTAGATGACACAGGAGATATTGATTTAGGCGATAACCGTTCTTTGTACACGTCACGTGGCTATGACTCTTCCTGTGATTTTGAGCCAATGGGCGATATCCAATCCATCGAACTGTTGGATGACCCCAAGTATAAGCGCATCGACAACATCGAAAACGTGCAAGTGGGCGATATCTTCGTGGCCGATGACGGGAATCAGTATCTGATTGACGCCGCGGACAAAGACGATAAGGCAGCCACTTTCAGGGCATATCTTTCCTATGCCGGCGAAATGTGGCTCAGCAACTGCGCGTTCGCCTACGCATTGCGTCCGAAGCCGAAGCTGCCCGACCATGACGGACTGTGGCTCGACAAGGACGATAACATGTGGACGATGCGCGACGGCAGCGTGCAGTGCACGTGCATCGGAGCCGATAACTGGAACTTCATCCGCGCGTGGTTCTCACCGGATAGCGTTCAGGTTCTAAATTCCGCGCCATTCCGCCCGGCCAAGGTGGTGGAAGCATGAGCATCATCAGCAGCAAGGCGGAACACGTGTACAAGGGCAACGCGCTCCTGCAGGAGGCGTACATCGCCGGAGCCACGCGCCCGCCCACGGACGAGGAAATCGAAGCCGGAGCGAAAGCGCTCTATGATGCGCTGAACTCCGTCTGCTTTTTCTCGTGGGAGTCCGCCGATCGGGCGTCGCGGGCCGACTATATCGATGCCATGAGGCTTGCACTCAAGGCAATACAAGGAAAGGCAACGGAAGAATGAGCGACATGAGAACCTTCATCAAGGTTGAGCACAGTCGTTTCACTTTGATTTTGCGCAAAGGAATGCTCCCGTTCCACTGGATTGCGGAATCCCACGTCTACCCGGACAAAGGTTATGTCACGGCGGTACGCGAATGCACCAACTACGGCGCTGTATGGGCGTTGAGCAGTAGTGGCGCTCTCGATCAGGTCATGCCCTCGATCTGGGAGGACATCAAATGGTTGGACGAAAGGATGAACTGATGCGTGTGCATCGTCCGAGACTACAAAAACCAAACCGAAGGAGGCAACGGAAGAATGAGCGCTACTATTCTTGATCCCGCGTGCGGTGGACGCATGTTCTGGTTCGACAAGCATGACCCGCGCGTGCTGTTCGGCGACTGCCGCGACGAATCATGGGAGTTGTGCGACGGACGCCGCTTCGATGTGAAACCCGATCAGCTGATGGACTACCGTCATCTGCCATTCCCTGACGACTCGTTCCGGCTCGTGGTGCTCGACCCACCGCACATCAGACACGGAGGGCGCACCTCGTACATGGTGCGCAAGTACGGGCTTCTGGACGAGCATGGCTGGCCCGATGACCTCACGAGCATGTTCGCCGAGTGCTTCAGGGTGCTGGAGCCGTCCGGCATCCTGATCTTCAAATGGAACGAGACGCAGATCCCCGTATCCCAAGTATTGGCCTGCACCCCGCAACATCCTCTGTTCGGCAACAAACAACCGAAACAGACCGGCACCCATTGGATCGTATTCATGAAGGAGGCACTTGATGAAATTCCACAGGATTAGCCCGTGTCCTCGTTGTGGGGGCAAGGTCAGGGCGAAGTGGGAGCGGGACGAAGTACTGGCTTTGCCTGAATACACGTTCTTTATCGTGATGTTCCGCTGCACTGCCTGCGGGCTCAGCCTCGATGGAGGTTGTTCTCGGAAGCCAGCTCCATATCAGTTGCAACGCAGCATCGTCGTATGAAACCGCGTCTGCAACGGTGATAAATGCTTCACGTTGCTCTACAAGATTCTGGCAGGCGGACGATGAGCGGGACACGGCAGTATTACCGACTTTCGGCCGAGACGTTGGACACGCTTCTGAGGCTTATCTCTGAGGATGAGTTGACACCGAAGCAGATTGCGGAGCGTGCCGGAGTGCCGCGCCAAAAGGTCTACGAGTATCGCAAGAAGCTCAAGGACCGCAGGAAGAGTGCGCCGTTGACCGACATCTCCACGCTCGTGATTCACCAGCGAGTCGTATTCCGCCCGGACGCGACCATCGAGAACCCGGAGGATGTGAACGGGCCGAGTTTCATCGACCCGGACAGCGGCTTCGACTGTTCTCGATGCGGACAGTCCATGAGCCGTGACTGGTTCACCATCCAGGGCAACCTCATCAAACCGGATTTCGGCTATTGTCCCGGCTGCGGCGGCGTGGCCACTCCTTACAGGGATGACACGATAAACCCCGATGCAAGGGAGGCGGGCGATGAGTGACGTGCAGAAGATTATCCACGATGAGATCGTCAAGTGCTCCACGTATGGGGTGGGCGACGATTTCGACACGGGACGTATGGCGGGTCTCTCGTTCGCGTTGCATCGCGTGGTCGAGGCTGACAGAGAGAACCGTACCGGCTGCAAGCATTTCGATCTGCACAATCCCGGACAAAAGGAGATGAACCTTGAGCATTGAGACGGAATCGTTCGACTTGACCTTTGGCAGCATCCACTATGCCGGCACGAGGCTCACTATCCCGATTGACGATGACGAATACATGGTTTATCGGGTAGAGATCGCCAATCATCGGCGTGGCTCTTCCAGCTTGGTGACGTTTCACCTCGACCGGGACGACTCCCGCCCGGAGCACAAGACCGTTGGCCAATCTGCAAGCGCTTATCTGAGCGTGGACGAGGCGAAACAAATCATGCAGGCACTGCAACAGGCAATCAAGGAGGCGGACGATGAGTGACAAGGCGATGCCGTTGGGCAGGAAGTTCAAGGTCCGGTTGACCATCACGCCGGAGGAAACCGGAACGCCCGTGGACATGCTGGGATTCACGTTCACCAGCGGGCGGAGCGGGCATACGACACTGAACGCACAGTACAGCAACATTCCCAAACTGGTTGACGACGGGCTCGACTCACTGTCGATTCTTGTGATCTTCAAAACACTGGAGATGTGGGCCCAGAAGGGATATGAGCTGTGCCAGCCCATCGTTCAACGATTTTACGGAGGCAGACGATGAGCTATAAGGCGAGGATATTCACCCGTGAGGAGTTTCGCGAGGTCGTCGCAGCCGCCATCTACGACTACGCACATACGCCCGCGAAATGCCTCTACACGACCAAGGATGCGGCAGACCAACTCTACGGCCATTACGGCGAGGAAACCGAGGTGGAGGAATGAAACCACGAGTGTATGACGATTTGGTCCAATCCGCCGTCGAATTGAGTTGCTTCGGTACAGGCCAGTCAACCATCGAGGAAGGCCGAGCCGCCTATCAAGCATGGCTCAAGGAGCATGACCGGCAGATAGCCGAAAAAGCATGGGAAGAAGGGTATATCCAAGCCGTCAAGAACATGAATCCCATGCCCGGCGAGGAATCGCCCGAATACACGCTAAACCCATATCGAAAGGAAAACGCATGAACGAGATTCAGCTTACAGACCATTTGGTTGCGCATATCGGCGCGGAAGGCACCTGCGGCCGTTATCAAGCCAAAATCTGCGAAGACGGCAACTTCAGAGACTTCCTGTACGCCATGAGCCTCAAACGTCTCAAGCGCAAGTGCGAGAAGTATGCGAAGCGTGAACGCAAGGCCATCGCATATGTCGCCACGCTCAAGGAGGAATCATGAGCGTAAGTAGTCTCAAAACGCGAAGAAGGAATTGAATTGAGCGGCTGGCGTGACAAGGCCGCGTGCCGTGACATGGACCTTGACCTGTTCTTCCCAACCACGTCCAGCGAGGAACGATTGGCGCTCAAGGCCTGCGCCCAATGTCCGGCGATATGCGAATGCGCACGGTACGCGGCGGAACATGCCCTGATAAACGGCTACCCGCTGCAAGGCATATGGGGCGGCATAAACAGAAGCAAAGGCAAGAACTACAGGAACAACGAAAAGGAGATGTAGGAATGAGCATCGCGGACGATGAAGCCGAGAAGGCGTATCCGACCCGCCACTGGGAAGGAACGCATGTCAAGAAACAGTTTTACTGCGACACGGACGATTTACAGGAAGCGTACCTGCGCGGCCGCAATGCGCCACCGGCTGACGCCGAGATCGAAGCCGTGGCGAAACGGCTCCTCTGGAACAGCTGCAAAAGGTATGACGACGAATATGCGGCAAAGGACGAGGAAGAAGCATGGGATCGCGAAGGCTGCTTCCCCGGATGGCAGGAAGACTATATCCGACAAGCCAAGGAACTACTCGCACTGGCGCGGAAGGCGGTAAACGAATGAGTCGCTATGGCAAGGCCGCAACACTCGCCATCGCCGCCGCCGTACTGTTCTTCGTACTGTTCTTCGCCTTCGTTGCCTATCTCGGCTGGGCTGAAGAAACGGCGGACACCATCATCCTCCGCGACGGCAGCCGATCATACGTATGCCAGACCAGCAGAATCTCACAAGCGCCACACAACTGCAAACCGGTCAAGGAGAAATCATGAGCATCGGATACGTGGAATGCGACCACTGAACCATCTGACTTGGAGCATCACCGACTATCGGGTGCGTATCAGCTCTAATTTGGAGAAGGGGGCTCATGTTGAGCAAAGCGGCAAGTAAAGCATGGCAACTGCTCATTGAAGACTCGAACCGTCCGGCAGAGGAGATTCGCTTGGCTACCTGACTTCGGGTCGATGTGATCGAGCAGATGCGCGGGGACGTGCAAAAACGATTACGAGACAACCCGGAGTTCTGATATGAAGCCGAGTTATTTGCCCGTCCAGTATGAGCATTGCCCGTACTGCGGAGGAATCATCAATGTTTTCGGAAACTGCGTGGACTGCCAGTTTCACGATGACCCGACTGAATGGTGGATGGACGAATGAGCCGACAGAAAGCCAAAGGCACACTGCTTGAATCCAAGGTGGTCAACTATTTGCGCGCCCGGTTGGGTGACAGCGAGCAGACGATACACCGTGAAGTGTTGCATGGGACGAAAGACCAGGGCGATATCACCGGTCTGCGTATCCACGGCCAGCCGGTCGTATTGGAGTGTAAAAACTACAGCACCTATCCGGGGAGACTCAAGGAGTGGATGCAGGAGGGCCGTACCGAGGCGGGGAACGCTGACGCACCTTACTGGTTCGTCGTGTTCAAACAGAAGGGTCTCGGCTTGGACTCGCTGTCAAGCATGGACAACCAGCCCGTGCTCACCGACTTAAAGACCCTCGCATTGATAGCAGGACATGGAATCATCGAAGGAGACGAAGAATGAGCTACGACCTGTTCATAGTGGACAAGGATGTGCCGGAACCGGAATGGTTTGACGTATGCGAACGGGACGGCGAGCATGTGCGGACCGGCGCTCATGGCCGTTATTTCAACTACACGTATAATCTATCCGCGTTTTTCACCGATTACAAGGTCCATCCTAAGCATGACCTGGACGGGTTGACGGCCGGGGAGGCCGCAGCCCGTATCGACAAGGCGTTGAAAGACATCTACTTGGAACCATTGTATGTTTTGCGCGGCAAATACAATCCGCCGAACTATTGGGGCAGCGTGGACAGCGCCATCGCATGGTTGAAACTGATATACGACTATTGCCGGGAACACCCGGACTATATCGTGAGGGAACGCTCCTAAGGGGAAATGATGGAAGATAGGAAACTCGTTGATTTCGCCCGTTGGCTGAACGATCATCCGGGCGAATGGAATCTTTGGCCGTATCTCATTCCCATACAGGCCGACCGCAGGGATACCGTCGCATCGATGAGGCTTGTCATGGAACGCATCAAAAACCATCAGTACGACGAGTTCCGCGTGGACACCGTATTGCTCGAATACGAACTATTCAACGGTTTCATGGGCTTCGATAAGGGCAGCGTGCATGAAAACGGTCTCGCGTTGAAGATGAGGCTCAAAGCATGACCGCGCGGGGGGACGACCGGAAACTCATGCACTGGATAGCCTCACACGGATACACGGTGGTCAGGGCCACGACCGGCCACTGGAAAGTCTACGACAACGGCGTGCTGCTCACGGTGACGAGCGGCACGCCCTCGGACTGGCGAAGCCGCCACAACTTCATACGAGATTTAAGGAGACGAACATGTTCAATCTAGCATCGAAGATTCGGCACTGCTGCCCCCTCTACGGATGTGTCCCGCTCATATTCGAATGGAGAGGCCGCTACATGTTTTTCTGCACCCACTTGGAAGCCCCTTATGCCGATACGAGAGAGGAAGCATGGGACAAGTGGTGCGGAATGGTTGAGAATATTTGGGAAAGGGACAGGAAATGACCTGGATCATACGAAATTCTGGAAGGCAGTAGCCGAGAACCGCAGTGAGAACGCGGTCGCTGCCCTCGAAACCATGATTGAGGAGACGGAATGAGTCTGGTGAGTTTAGATTTCAGGAAAGTGGTATAACGATGGCCCGAAAAGGATACATCCAGCTTGTCAACGGCTTCTACATGAATCGCAAGGTGCGAAAACTCAGGCACACATGCCCGAGCGCGATAGGTGCGTTCACGATGATGCTTACCTTCTGCGGAGATAATCTTTCAGACGGTCATATCAGTGAAGATGATGCGCTTTACGTGCTGGATATCACCGATTCAGAACTTGAGGCACTGTGCAATGTCGGCATGATCGAACCGGACGGGAACAACGGGTACTATATTCACGATTATCTTATACACAATCGCAGTCGCGAACAGGTACAAAAGAAGCGCGAAAGCAATGCTGAAAATTACCGTAAAAATAAAAACGAGGTAAAAACCTCCGATTCAGATGACTTTCAGACGGCTGAATCACGTCTGAATCGGGACAAACACCAGAACACCAGAACACCAGAAGAATTATCTAAAGATAATTCAACTCCCCCTACCCCCTCGAAGCCGGACTTCGGTAATCTGCTTGACCGTATCGAGGCTTTCTATCCGACGAACAGGTTTGACGGGAAAACCTCCCAGTCCCGTATGCAGCTGGAGGTCGATTGGCCGAAGATCGTGAAAGCCGCTGGAGACTCCGACCCGAGCATGTTTCTCGAAGCCAAGGCTCGAGCGTATGCGGAGGCCACCGACGAGCAGTACGTGAAAACGTTCAGCCGGTTCATCGGCGGTGAACTGTACGCCCGCAACTGGGAGAAACCCAAGCCCGAAGCGCCGAAGCCACGACCAGGGCAACCGTTGAAATCCCGAAGCCAGCAGAACCTTGAGGCGAATCTGGCGAAAACATGGCAGTACATGACACCCGAGGAACGTGCAAGATACCAGCAGCAGGGAGGTTTCAATGCTCAGCAGGGGTGAGGCAGCAGCCGTATTGTCGCTTATCAACGCGCATCACGGCAACGCGCAATGGGATGACGTTCAGCTTGAAGCGTTCCATTCGGAACTGAGGACGGACATCACCGCCGCCGAGGCTCAGGAGGCGGTGAGACGCTTCTATGCGGAGAACGATACCGGCCGTTGGTGTGGTTCGGGTGACATCAACGCCATCGTCCGCCGACTGCGCGGCAAGGCGAAGCCCTCGGAGGCGGAGATCGCGCGTGAGTGCGATGCGCGGGGCTTGGAGGGTGACGCGGCGTGGCTGTACCGGCGTCAGCGCATGTTGGGCCGTCAACCCGAGGAGGCGGCTCGAATCACGGCCTCGAGTCGCAACCCGTTGGAGTTGGAGCCGGCGAAGCCGAAGCGGCGTACACCGGTACGGCATTTCCTCGGCGCGGGCGACTTGGGGTTGGGTGACATACTGCCGCGACACGCCGAACCACATTTGGAAAACTAGAGACGCCCGTGCATTATTGATCTTGCTGACACGTCCGAAGCTCTTAATGAGTGAAGGTCTAGGTCAGTTTGTCTTTTTCCCCTGAAAACACGAGGCTCTGCCGCTATGACGGTTGCTGGCGGGAGATCGTGACCGACGCGCCGTCCATGCTCATCGGGCATGGGATACCCGAGAACCGGAGCCTGTTGTGCGCATGGCATGAACGCCAGCTCTCCAACGACCTGCAATGGTTGGAACGCAACCTGCCCGACCTGACCGAGTATCGCATCAACCGCGCCTACGGGCACAAGAACGGTGGCGGCGGGAACGCGGGCACGGCTCCAGCGCCCGTAAGGGAAACCCTGCACGACCTGCTGTACGCTGACGACGACCACGGTTATCCGGGCTTGCAAGGCACACTCTACGAGTGGGTGCGCAGCCTGAAACTGAACCTGCGTGAATCGGCGCCGCTGGCCGACATGGTTTACCGAATCGCCAATCACCCGAAACTCGACGAGCACCCGTCCACGCCCGTGTACGCGGAACCGGTTCACGGGCTGGTGCGCAAACTGCGTCGTTTCCTCACGGACGATGACGGGGAAACCGTGTTGTACGGGCCATGCCCCGCCAACGGGTGCCTGGGCCAGCTCTCCGGCTATGCGGACGCGGAGACGGCGAAATGCCCGCAATGCGGTTTCAGTATGCCGGTCGCCCTTATCAGGGCGGAACGGGTGAAGCGTCTCCTCCAATCGGAGGCGGTGAGAACCCGTGGCGAACTATTGGACATCATCAAGGCGTGCGGGATGCGCGTGAACCGCAGCACTTTGCGCAGTTGGATACATCGCGGCCAGTTGCCCCAGCAGGGCGAGGACTCGTACAGCAATCCGCTTTACAGGTTCAGTGATTTCTACCGGCTCACAACCGGATTGTCCGAGAACGCGGACGTGTGGGAGATCATGCAAGCCGCACAAAACCAATCCAAGGAAGGAGACAACCAATGAGCAGCCAGATTCAACCATTCGACTTCAGGGGCATTCAGGTGCGTGTCCTAACCGATGAACACGGCAACCCGTGGTTCCTTGGAGCGGACGTATGCACCATTCTCAGTACGGCCACCAACCATATTCGGGAATACCTCGATGCCGATGAAATCACCAATATCCGTAGTACGGATATTGCTCAGAACGGTGGCAAGGCACCCGTTTTCGTGTCCGAGTCCGGCCTGTACTCCCTCGTGTTACGCAGCCGCAAGCCCGAGGCTCGCGAGTTCAAACGCTGGGTGACGCATGAGGTGCTGCCATCGATTCGCAGGCATGGTGCGTACATGACCGAATCGACTTTGGAAAAGGCAGTCACCGAACCCGACTTCCTTATCCGACTTGCCACACAAATCAAACAGGAGCGGGCGGAAAAGGAGAAGGCCCAAGCACAGGTCGAACGGATGCGTCCCAAGGCATTGTTCGCTGACGCTGTGGAAACCTCGAAGACCAGCATCCTTGTGGGCGACTTGGCGAAAGTCCTGAAAGGCAATGGCGTGGATATTGGCGGCACTCGCTTGTTCGCGTGGCTGAGGGACAACGGATGGCTGATGAAAACCGGCAGCTCTCGCAACATGCCCACGCAGAAATCTATGGAATTGGGCTTGTTCGAGATCAAGGAAACCACCGTGGTTCACTCGGACGGTCACACGACCATCAACAAGACGCCGAAAGTCACGGGCAAAGGTCAGACGTTCTTCGTCAACAAGTTCCTCGGACACAGGGAGATTACTCAATGAGCATCAATCTTGGTACCACGGAAGTGGTATTGGGCTTGTATTCCAAGGCGCTTCAACTAGCCACGTTCACCGTGGAAGTCCCGGTGGTGGGCGAACTGGAACCGGGCAGCGTGTTTATAGGTGACGACATGCGACCATGCGCGCACGTGACCGTGATGCCGTCGCCCGACGGTTCCGTCGAAAAGGCCGTTGGAGCCGGTGTTGAAGCGTTTCAGAAGGCGTTCAACGAGTCGATGGAATCGAGGGGCATGTGAACCGGCTGAAACGACTGTTGCACTTGGAGGAGCCGGAACCGGTCGAAAAACCGGAACCTGAACCACCGGTAGTGGAACCATGCCCCATCTGCGGACTCGTACCCAAACTGAAGCATGTGTGCGTCACCCGCAACTACCGCGACTACTGGCTGGAAAAAGACTCGTGGCAGCTCTTGGAATGGTGCGATCACGTCGAAAGCATCCTTTCGTTCGCCTCGTTTTTTGAAGACGAGAGTGTTCAGAAGTGGAATACCGGTTGCAGACGGTTGAAGGCAGTGGTTGACGAGCCGGTTCCCGAATGCCCCGCCTGCGGGGAGAAACCCGTCGTGCAAACGGACTCGGAGTCGGACATCCCCCAGCTTGTCTGCTCATGCAACGAACTGTTGAGCAATGTGGAGATAACAAACGTCTATAAGCGCAAACGCGAGTGGATACGTCGCTGCAATGCGTTGAAACGCAAGCAGGACAACGTGAAAGACATGGAACAGCTTATCGGAGAAACACAATGAACGGACATTATTCGGTTATCACGAATTTCGGCTGTCATTGGACATGCCCTTACTGCATCGTCAGGGAAACCGGATTGAACGTGCCGGTGACCGACATGCAGGCCACGCTGCGGACCATCAGCCGTGAAAGCGAACGCCACCCCATGAGGTTCCTGAGCTTCAGCGGCGGCGGAGACCCCTGTTTCCCCATGCGCGAGCCGGAAGCATCGAAACGTGTCGCCTTCTACCGGGAGGCGATACACAGGGCCGGAGGCTGGCTCACGGAAACCGAGATGCACACCAGCTACTTCCAATGCGGACGCAACGTGGCTCAGGTCATGCAGCAGATCAGGTTCAGCCGCGTAGTGTATCACATGCGGCCCACGAGCTTGTCCGATGACGTGGCGTTGGCATTGCCCCGCAAATGGTTCGACCGTCAGAAGGTGCGTGTCGTGTACGTGGTCACCCCCGATTTCACGCCGGAGCGTATCGACCGGATAGCCGATCTCGTGGCCGGCAACCACGTAGTCGATGAACTGTCGTTCAGGCAGAAGGTCAACCCCGACAACACCATCGACCACACGTGCGAGGAGTATCTGAAGGCCGGCCATCAAAACCGCTGGTGGTACATCCAACAGGATGATTACAACACGTACGTCGTGAACGACCGGCTTTACACACGATTCAGCGATATCGGCAAGGAGGACCACAGGTGAGCAAGAAGATTCGCGTCGCATGGGATGACCTGAAGCCCGGTGATCTGATTCACGTCAAAGGCAGCACGAACACGTATGTGTTTAAGGGCTGGTTTTTGGACGCAGCCAGCGTTGACCATCGTAAATCTGGCGCAGAAACCTACGTGATTACGAGGTCCAAAAACAATTCACCAGTAGATGTAGCCATTGTTGTCACTCACGACAATTTCGCGTACGCGACCCGTCCCGCACCAAAGAAGCCGCGTCCAAACATCGTGGAGCCGAAGGCACCGGGGGAATACTGGCTGCGTGTTCATGCGGGGGAATTGAACGGCTGGTATATGTGCATTCGCCGCCAATTCGACTCGATTAAGGACTCGTGGGATAAGCCCAGTGACCTCAGGGCATGGCAAACAGTCATGTGGGGCATTATTGCTTTCTCCCCGTGGCTGACGTGGCATGAAATGGTGGACGGCATGCATGTGTCTGAAGTGTTGACCGCTGAGGAATATTACATGCGCAAAGCCAAGGGGGAACTATGAAGACCATTCAGGCAGCAGACCTGTCACCTCGCATGCTGGGAAGAAAAGTCATCATACAGGTCGGCAAAAGCGTCATCAGGGGCATGATCGAACACATTGAAATCGACATGCGAACGGAATACACGTTCAATGAGTATCAAAAGCCAGGGAGCAGAATCATAACCCGTGAATATATGACCATTCCCACCGGAGAGATTCGCGTCACCGTCGGCGGTATTGATCTCAAACTCAACGACAATCACGTAATCACCGTGGCGGACTCATGAGCCAACCGATGACTCTACCCAGCCAGCTCAGGATCGTAAACAACAAGCTGACGGAACTGGGCAAGATCATGTACTACCAGCCTGACCTGTTCTGCAGTAGCGTCAGGCTCCAACAAGGCATGATCGGTTGCTGCAAGGCGTATCTCGGCTACATGAAATGGCACACGCTGACCGTCTCCCAGTATTTGACGGAGTCGAACTGGGGTATGAGACGTGCCCGCGCAAGCTGCTGCCTCACCAAACAAGCATATCGTGCCGCTTATGGCCTGCCCGACTTGGAGCGCAGGGCGGACACCCTGTACTGGATGCGGAGGCTCCACTAGTGGAACCAGTGCCAATCATCTTGTTCATGCTCCTATTGGGAGCCGTCGCTATTATCGAGAATCGGAGGAAACATTGACCGAGGAAACAATGAACAGCATGACTAAGGGAACCATTTTTACGGCTGGCTCATTAGGCGATTTGCCTGATTTCAACCAGTGGCCTATATGGTTCACGCCGAAACTGATTCTGATTATCAACCATGCGTGCCGTAGGTTCATCACACGTTACGCAAAAGGCGTGGACGGTAAAATCGTTCAGCGTTTCTATCGCGCACTGAGGGACGCATGGCTTCGGGGATACATGACCACTATAGAGGCATGGGCGGAGTTTTACGTATTCGTAGCGCATTTCCACCGCCACTACCTGCTGTGATAGGAATGCCGTCCTAGTGTGCTTCCATGAGAGGCAGTGACGGCTTCTAACACGTCCATTATGGACTAAACCAGCGAAAAAGCAATAAAAAATTCCTTTTCGCGGGTTTAGACGAAGCAGAACCATGTTTTCGTATAATCAGGCCCACTTTTCACGGTTATTCGTTATTATTCTCCAACGCCTTGGTCACGGTCACGGTTGCGTTATCAGTGACAGACAATCGACCCATGTCGTAGTAATCAACCATTTCCCTGCTGCTCCACCCGCCAGAAGCCATGATCTGGATATCCGGCACGCCTTCCTCGCGGGCGAGGGTGGCGAAGGTGCGGCGTAATGAATGACTGGTGATACGTTCCGGGCAACCTGCCTCATGGCCCAATCTGACCACGACGGACAGAATCTGAGGCTGCGTTACCCTGACTCCCCCACGGACGAACATAGGCCCGCTCTTCCTGTTCCTACATGCCCGTTCAAGGGCACGCGAGGTCCGGTCACTGATGGCGAGATTCTGCATCCAATCATATTTTCGATGCACTCGTACCGTTTCCACGGACTCGTGCTTATGCCAATCCTCGATATCCAGATTCAGGGTTTCGCCCACGCGCGTACCGTTCAACAGCATGAGGCAGCAGCAGCCGGGCACGAAATCATCAGGATGTGATTCCGCGAGCATGAGGAACCGTTGCGCCTCGTCACGAGTCAGCCACGAACCCTGAGACCAGTGACGGGTAGGGGGACGTTTCACATGCAATCCGGGGTTCCGGTCAAGATACCCCTCCTCGTAGAGGTACCTGTAATACGAGCAGATCGTTGAATACACGGTTTTGAGGGTGCCTTTCGACAGTCCTTGGCTTCTCAGCCAGGTACCGTACATTTCGATATGCACCCTTTTGACGTCCAACGGTTTCAACTCATATATGGCGCACCATTCGAACCATTTCTCCATAATGCGCCTGTACTTGCCGCGACTGGCATCAGGTGCAGTCGCCAGATACTCCTCGGCCAGAGCTTCGGCATCCGGGCGAGTCAACAGGTTACGCACCAAAGGCAGAATACCAGTCATGCTTCTACCTTCGCCAGTTGACGGTCGATATCGGCTATACGCTCCATGAGCCGCTGGCGTTCCGTCCTGAGCGCTATGAGCGGGGAGCCGTCAATCAGCTCGTATTTGGACTTGTCCAATAGGTCAAGCGCAGTCGCGGGCAAGTCACGAATCTCCAATATCACGTCGTCGCATTCCCCGACCTGCGGGTACTTCACACTGCCTCCAGATGGGGCGAACTCTCCTTTAACAATGACGACGTTGTTGGCGAGCCGTACCTCGTGATCACGGCCCGGACGGTGGGCCACGCAACGTCCGGCCACGCGAATCTCTTCTCCGGCATAGTAGTCGTCCGCATTAACGCGAATCGATACCGTGTCGCCGCTACCGTCCGACCAGCCCCATAGTTCGGCGGCGAGCTGTTCCACTCTTTCGCGGTCTCTCGCGTCGAATTTCCATGAACGTGTGGCCGCATCCCATTTGCCGCCGATGGCCTTCGCCTTCTTCGGACAATCGGGATGATATGGGCTGACCAGTCTGACGCCATCACCCGTGGTTACGATGTTCACATCCTGCATGATGATTTTCCTCCTTATGGAGGCTTGTGCTACGCTGCATAAGCCTCCAATTAATTGCTTTCAGAGATAATTGATTGATAAAGGCTGGTGTCGGACGTGAGCTAGACGTCCGGCACCGTTTTCCCACCGTTTCAGTCACTGGAATGACGATCCGCCTCATATTCCCTGCACAGGTCGGTAGCGAACTTGGCGAGATTATCGGGGGCAAGCACATAGTTCTCCCCGCTCTCCCCCGCCTCGTCATAGTATTTCCACACCTCATGCAAGGCGGCTCTCATACGTTCAGCGTCCATTGATTACCTCCTGATTCCAGTCCAACATGTCAGCGGCCAACCATTGCCCGCCGCCTGAAGCATTGGCGTACAGCCAAGCCCGATATGAGATTCGAGCCGCCTTATCGCGCTTTACCCATGCCTGAAGCCACATGAGACGCAACCTCCAGCCGGGTATGCGCCGCCACAGTTCCGTGTTCGTGGCCGGGTCGAAACGCTCATAACGGTAGACAGCGGTAATCATTTCGACTCCTTGGGATCAAGTTCCGTACCATCCTGGCGACTGGCGGCGAACACGTCACTGCCGATATCGTCAACGTCGTATAGGTCGCCGTCACCGTTCTCCTCTACCCAATCGCACAGTTCGGCGAAGGTCAATCCCTTGGGAGCCTTGACCTGACGGTATTCAACTGTCGTGACATGCTGGGAGATACGGTAGGTCCCCATACCGTCGCCTTCCGCCATCGCGGCGAAAAACTTCAAGCTGGCGCGGACCTTGCGCATACGACTGTACGCCGTATCGACAGGCACAAGGTCATTCATCATCTGGGCCACGTCATCGTCGGCGTCATAGCCGCCGTCCGCAAGCTCCCTCAACTGGTTTTGCACGTGCTCCAGCGAATCCCATTCGATGAAAAACTCACGGCCGGACGGCAACCCATCAACCTTATATCCATCCAATACCCACAGGACCCGCGCCTCGGGCATGCCCCGCACCTTTTGGCGTACATCCCCCAGTCCCGAGCTCTCAATCAACGCCTGCAAATTCTCCAACTTGTCTTCCATGACAAAACCTTCCTTTGTATTGTCCCGTAAAACGATTGACGGGACAATAGACCACTCCAGAGTCCCGTCTAAATGCTGATTTATATGAAAACCGCACCATAGAAAGCCCATAGTACGGTTCTAAATGATGGTTTATATAAGAACAGCCCCATAGAACAAGTCCATGAGGCCATGAAAACGATAACAGCTATACGCTCCGCCTGTATGGTGGAATATCCAACGTGGCTTGAAGCCCGTCGTTGACATGCTCGGCATCCCTCAACGAGAGGCGTCCGAACCATCGCAACAGTTCGCTCTTGTTGAAATAGAAGCGTTGCGAACAGCGCACGAGCGACGGCTTCGCCAGTCCCTCGGCTTTCCAGTCAAGCAGTGGAACGTCGCCGGCCTCATCCCAATCAGTGTTGCCGGTTATCTTCGCCACAATGCCCGACACCAGATCACCGTCAACCTCGGTGATTACCACGGGACGCGGCTTGCCGATACCGGGATGGTCGGGAAACTCCACCCACATCAGCCACACGTCATACAGACGCGGTTCACTTGGCGTACTGGTCATAGACGCTATCCTCCGAATCATCCCAATCGGCGGGCAGTATCACATGACCCTTCTCCGAACGCTCGAACATGTAGGCATTGTGAACAGGCGGCACCGGATAGCCGTCAGGCGTGTGCCGCGTCGGCTTGAACGGCAACCCGTTGTCCACCAAAGACTGGCGTAAAAACATGTTGACTGCGGTGCTCAGGCTCATGCCCATGGAATCGTAGAGCGCGGCGGCACGCGCCTTGACATCATCATCAATATTGGCGACCAGCTTACCCATAATAAACCTCCTTAACGGTTAACAGATGGTATCAATCATATACCATATTGGGATAGAATAGTATCCGAATTTTTACTAGTAGATGTAAATCTCACCCGCCTTGTGTTTCCACCCGTCCGGCGCGTCAGGGAACGCCTTGCGCCATTCAGGTGTCAGAGATCCAAGCAAATCGGCGTAATCATCAAACGAGAACACGTCTTCATACTGTGCCTCAATATCGTGTGCCACGCCGTCCAGTTCGCCCAACATATTCATGAACTGTTGGGTTTCGCCATCGGGATACACGTATTGGGTGAGCATAAGGTTACTCCGCCAGTCGTCCAAGTATTCTCGGACGCGGTAATCGATCAACGTAAGTTTGATAGTGGCGCTCATAATAATCTCCTAAAAAATATTGATTTGGTTTGTAGAAAAATGGGTTGCCGTCCAGCGGAAGTGAGGGAAAAACACCGGACGGCAAGAACTTAGAACAGCGGCAATGCAAACCGCTTGTCAGGTAAATCGGTGGCGTTCAACGCCGCCAGAATCAGATCGGACGTATGCAATGGAATGTTGGCACGCACGGCCGCGATATTCTCGGCAGTGTAGGCGCAACCGGACGATTCCAGCACCTCACGAATCTTCGCCGTGGATATCCTGACTTCCATCACAGTACTCCCAGCAAATCATCGATAAGCATGGCGATAGCGGTTTGATAACGCTGATACGTGGTGGAATAGGCGCAGTCGTAAACCTCACGCGCTCTCTTATCCAGCACGTCCAACGTGAAACCGCTATCAGCGGTCAAACGTTCCATTTCATCATTGTCAGGCGGCGTACTGGGCATACAGCCGACACCCTCCAGGGTATCGATCGCACGCCTACGTAAGTCATCCGTGAAACCATGCTGACCGTCGAACACGGCGGATAGCTCATCTTCGTTGTCATCAGCCATTTCCCACGCCGACTTCAACAACAGTCGCGTGGCCTTGTCTCTCAGCTCGCTCATGTCACGCCGCCTTAGCCCACAGGTCACGGGCGACGGCCACGTAATCGGCCACCGCCTGTTCCAGCACCTTGTCACTGTCACGCTCATAACGGGCGCGGTAGGCGACAACGCACCTGCCGTTGGCCGAAGCAACGTAGGCCACCTTGCGGCCTTTGCTGGTACGGAAGTGACGGATAGGGCCCAAACCTTGCAGTTCGGGGCATTCCTTAGCCATCATCAGGTCAGGCAGAGTCGCGTAGGACACGGCAAACGTGTTGACCTTGGGCGGGACTTCGGCAATCTCCTGAGTGATCGGCGCCGGCTCATCATCCAGAAACTCATCCTCACCAGCCCACTTGCTCTCATCTTCAACAGGTACAGGCACCGGCCAGTGAACTTTACTCAGGAACCGTTCGCCATCATTGCGCCAATTCATATCGACCAGCGGGTCGGCTTGAATGCCACCAACACGTTTCGCGTCCATACCGGTAGGCACCGGCACCCGAACGATTCCACACCGTTCCGAGTCAGGCACCAGCAACCAGCCATGCTCAAGGTCAACCGAACTTGACTTCATGCCGTTCAGGAAATCCTCATACTGGACTCCCCTGGACTGAACGTTCCACGCGGTACCCTCGGACGTTTGGGACAACGACCAGACTCGTTTCACCCTAGCGTTGACATACCTCACGTCGTATTTCGAGCCGTCCTTGCGTAGTCGTACCCACATGCCGCTTACGGCATTCACGTTACGCGACGGATCATTAGCAAGTTTCTTCATCGGAATTTACCTCACTTCAAAAAATCGATTGTCAGATTTGCACGCCACGGTGATAGGCGTAATCGCCATACACGCAAGTGGCGGTATCATCAACGCCGTAAGGCGTGGAACATTGGGGAGTCGGCTGGATAAAACCAACCCACCTGAGAAAGAGAATGGCCGCGACTAGCGCGGCCACAAGCAGAACATGATGGACTCTCAACACTCGCCATCCTCAGTGGCTTCAGTGTAGAAAACATTGTCCATTTGGTCGTTGTCAAAACACTCGTTGATGTAATCAGAGATTGCCTTACCGTCATCATCCTCGTTAATCAGATGGCAGATAGTAGCGCGACTTACACCGTTGCTGTCCAAAATATAAGCGTCCTGGGCCCAGCCAGCTTCACTCTCGAAGGCCTTGTTGTATTCGGTTTCGGTCACATACCCCCAGTCGCCCAACCGGTAGATACCCTCATAAGGCTTAAATCCCCCATAATCACATAACGGCGCTAGTTTCGCGTCAACACGTTTCACCATGGCCTTAATTTCATCAGCGTAAATCTTCATTTCAAAACTCCCTAAAACAAAGGGGCATAGCCACAACGCCATGCCCCGAAACGAATTATTTAACGACGGACTCGCACCATGTAGCCGAGTCCCCAGTGGTCGATCACGGCAATCAATCCGCGTAATACGCGGCCGGGTTATGCTGCATGTCAACACGCCGCCATGCCCTGACCAGTTCGACAGTCGAAGCATACCGTTCAACAGCCGACCGACTACGGTCGTACCGGACGGCCATATCGTTGTCGCAACCGATAACCGTGTCCGCCATGATATGACGCGCCTCTTTTGCCGTGATGGCCTCACGATGCCAGTTGCCATCAAAAACGTCGTCGGCAACCCAAGCGTCACGCTCAGCCCTCGAATCAAACACCATGAGATACCCCGGCCATGACCCGTCATCCCATTTTTTGCCGACACCGTAAGTCCAGTAGAAAGCGTAATGATAGCGTGCCATCATGCCACCTCGCCATCGAAGTGACGTTCGGCGGCTACCACGTACAGCACGTCATGCATGGTGTCGGTACTGTAGCCGTTGATATTGGTGACAACTTGCAAAGTCTGCTCGGACACACCGTAATCATCTTTTAGCGCGTCCCACATTTCCTCGATAGACATTGTTGAATCTCCCTTGAATTGATGAAGCGCGGAGACAGCCGCGCGACTGATTGAACTGGTTGAAACGCTTAGTAGCGTTCGTCGATCAGAAGGCCGTCCCGGTAGATGTACAGGCCGGTACCGCGTCCGTTGCCCATACGGGCAGAGTCCCAATAGCAGAGTCCAGCCTGACCAGACCCGTCTTCATTAACGCAAGGCGGTATGTTGGCAGTGTCACTACCGCAAGCGGATAACGACATCAAGGCGATTACTGCGGCAACAGCCGCGACACACTTACGCATGGTTTCCTCACTTCCGCGTGAGGCGCTACAATCGTAGCGCCTCTTTGAATCTCCAATTTGAAAAGGTCAGCCCCGCAAGTGTTGGCGCACTTGCGGGGCATTTAAATTAGTGGCTAAGCCACAGTGCGTAGTCAGGGTTTGCACCTGATTAAGCCGCTAACCGGCCTACGCTCAAAGATTGATTAGGGCACACACCTAACAACTAATCGTTAGTGTTTTCTTTTGGCTTATCAGCCTCTAACAGTTTGCGAGGATTACTCACGCGCAAAGCGTCACAAATTTTCAGCGCAACGCCAAGTGACATGCCCTCAATCGGACGCCGCCCATTCTCGTAATCAGCGATACGCCCATAGCCAACTCCGTCGATTTTATCGGCTAGTTGACGTTGGGTATATCCTCGCTTCTGCCTTAGCTCCCTTAGACTCATAACCCACCTCACTTATGATCGGTGGGCCCAATTATACAATTCCAGACGCTCGGTTTAGCCGTCGCAAGAAGATATCGAGATATCTCCATGTCTGCCACCATAAGTGGCAACGTCCATAGCGGGGACAATTCCATGCCGGATACCCGCTCTCTTATCCTCACTAGCCCGGTAGGCTAGACGCCGGTAGACGCAACTCATTTATGCAACCTTGTTTGACGTACTCTCACTACGCAGATTACAACCGACTTTCGGCAACACTTTTTAGTTATCAATGAGCATGTCCGCCTGATTACCCGCCGCTCACTATGAGTTTTGGATAGAGGGGACTAAGTGCGCGACTAGGGACTTGCACCCTAGCGTTAGCCACTATGGCCGCGCTGATTACTTGTTGAGGTCATTCCACACGTTGTCAAACTTGCGGTATAGCTCGGCGGGGTATTCCTCGTTGTCGTCCATCTCGATACCGAGGGACATGGCCGTGAGGTCAAGCACGTTGTCATAGGTGCAGGGCTTACATACCGTGGCCAGGTCTACCGCCGCTCTAAAGGCCTTGGCTTTAATCTCCGTGGTGTTCATCTCGTGGTTCCTTTTTTGTCGTTCCGTGGTTGATAGCTATCACTATACATGCACCCCATACGGAGTGCAAATCGGTATCGCAAACCACCACCATAACCATTGCAATTACTAGCGTTTACCGGCGTGTCGAAACCTGTGAAACATGACGAAAAACCGTGAGTATATACCTTATATACCCAATAAAGGCTTAACGAGAATATTCTCAATAATAAATATCAGAAAACAAAACCTGAGTCCACCACACTCAACTCTCGAAAGTTGAGCCACGACACACCAAGATTGACAAACCACACCACACTGCTATCATTCTTCGCCCACACACGGGCACGACCACACAACAGCCAGGACAGCCCCACACCCACCACACACAGCACACGGCCACATCACGGCCACACGGATAGGGCTAGCCACGCCACGACCGCACGACCACACACACCACGCATAGGCACGCGCCGCCCACACACACCCATACGCACGCCCACGCACACACCCGCGCGACACCACCACCAACGAGTAGACACGCCCACATAGGGCCGGGAGGGGTACCCCCACCCAATAAAAAACAAGGCCGCTAGGTGTCTGGTTTCGCCCGTGAATGCCGCTCCCAGACTTTTTTGAATTAGCGTGACATGGTGTGTCGCACCAATGATTGCAACGGTTTTCGGGCTGTGGTCTTTTCCGGTTTCTGTGCAACGCTTGTTGCAACGCTTGTTATGAGTAAACTGTCGTGTAGATGGATTGTCGGGGATTGGAGCAAGGCTCAGATTCCTGACAAATTATTATTCACCCCGTATGCCATTGGCGTCGGGGTTTTGTTTTTGCCGTGCCTTTAGATCACATCAACAGACAGTGTTGGTGTCGTTTCTTGAACCGGGGCGCGGTGTGGACGGTTGGCAGAGTCCGGTTGATTGCAGTGGCTTGCTAAGCCGCCGAACGTCGTTTTGGCGTTCCGCGAGTTCGAATCTCGCACCGTCCGCGAAGTATCGAGGGTCGCTCCCTTGGTGCTTTATGAGGTTGGCTGAATAAACCCGGATTGCATGTATGCCGGGTTAAGGCTGCGTCACGGCTTAGCGGCACCCTTTAGCGGGGGAAGTGTGACGAGGAACGCTACAGCGGTACACGGTTAGTGCATCACATGCTCGGCGTTGGTGGTAAAACGCAATCCACCACCTCGCAATTCTTAGCTCATCTACATGTCGTAGAAGGAGTTTCCTAGGTCGTTTCTATGAAGCGGCCTTTGTTTTCCCGATCTGGTCTGCTACGTAGGGGCTGGGGGTGGATGACCTACGGGTCGCGCCACAATCGGGGTCTGGCGGTAGGCACGTGGAGTGCGCGTCGGCTGTAACCCGACTGCCTTTGGCAATGGGAGTTCGATTCTCCCTGCCGCCACAATCGCAATGTAGTGCCAAATATCTGGTTTGTTAGGACTGGGGCTGAATACCTAGGGTGCCCCGGTCGCAGAGAACGTCGGGTAGCGCCCGGAGATCGTCGCATTATATTCGTGCGGCGCGTTGCGAGATTTGGAGAGGCCAGCCGATTGGCGGCGGCAACTGTTCCGAAAACAGTCTGCCCTTACGGGCGTGTGGGTTCGACTCCCACTCTCTCCGCGGAGACGGCTGGTCGGACGTCTGACGAGCGAAATATTACGACCTATATGCCCGTGGCCGAGTGGTTCAGGCACCGGTCTCCAAAACCGGTTACGGAAGTTCGATTCTTCCCGGGTATGCGATGCCTTGAGAAGAGGCAGCTCTTGGCGGTGACAGCTTCTCAGTCATCGCCAGTCGCCGGCGGCGGCTTCACGCCATGCCGTACGGCAATAACTGAATAGCCTTCCTCTAGTGGGAGGCATGGCATTGTAGCTCAGTTTGGTGGAGCGGACGCCTCGTAAGCGTCAGGTCGCCGGTTCGAGTCCGGCCATTGCCTCTAGGTGCCGTCCGACCGCAGAACACGTCCTTTCTCTCGCTGCTTATGCTGCGCAACGGACGGCACCGTCCCCTTTATCAAGGAGTCGTCATGGCTTGGTCGAGTTCGAATCGCAGGGAACGGTTCAATCCGGGTTGGGAGCGGACTCGCAAGCTGATATTGGAGCGCGACCATCATCGCTGCCAGTGGCCGGTGACCGACGAGTTCGGTTTCACTCATATCTGTGGCCGTCCGGCCAATCAAGTGGATCACAAGGTTCGCAACCCGTCGCATGACGATGACTCCTCCGAGAACCTGCAATCCCTGTGCCAATACCATCACGAGCAGAAAACCTGTCAGGAGTCCGCCGAACAGCGTCGTAAGAACAGGGAGCGTCGGAAGGAAGAGGAATGGTATTCGCATCCGGCGTATCGACGGACTGTCTCGTAACGGGTTGCGGCGAGCTTGCCGCGGCCGATGGATTGTGCCGTAGCCATTACAATCGCAAGGCTTATTCCGGTAGGCCGGTGACGCCTATCCGTGCCCGTGTGTGTCCGATGTGCGGTATGGCGTTCCAGTTGACCCGATGCTCGAAGATTTTCTGTTCCCCTACTTGTCGCAAGCGGTTTCAACGGTTTCGGGCGAAGCACCCGTATACAACATTGGCCAGTGCCCCCAATCCGATTATCGAATCGGAGCCTTTGACTCCCGAGCCTGTGCGGAGCATGACGTATGGGGCTTTCACGGAGGCTGATATCTGGGCCAAGTGTGATGGCACTTGCAAGGGGTGCGGCAAGCCTGTTTCAAAAGACATTGACAGTCCGGACGCCGGTACTCCCGCGTGGATTGTCCCGCCCGAGGACGGTGGTGAGCCATCGTTCGAGAATCGGGCGATTTTCCATTACAGGTGCGTGCGACGCCACGTCTGACGCGCCTTCTGTAGAACGAAGCCCGTCATGGGCCGAAAGCTGGTAAGTCATGGCTGGGAACGGAAGGAAGGCGGCGAAGCCCAAGACGGGTGGCGGCTATGAGGTCGGAGCGCCGCTGGCCGAGGTGCCGGAGGATTGGACATTCGAGGAATTGGAGCCCATCGGCCCCGAACTACCGGACGCTTCCGAACTGAATCTTCTTGACGGCGTGTGGAGCCCATTCGTCCGCAAATACTATGACGCTTTCCGCCGCACCCCTCAGGCGCGCCAGTTGCGCACGAAATGGGAGTGGTGGAATTTCTTCTACAAGCTGGCCGTCATGGACAAGAGCATCAAGAAACGCTCCTATGACGGTCTGGCCCCGGAGATGCGCCAGTCCATGAACCAGTATGGTGATACCCCCGATGCTAAACGCAAACTGAAGATGGAGGAGTCGCAGGCCAACGACATGGCCGCTGGGATCGTGGGCTTCCAGATTCCCGATGACCCGAACAACGATTTCGATGATCGTGCGCGAGCGGTGCTCTGATGCATGACGTCATTCCCAAGCTGACAGCGAAGGACAGGCAGCGTTCGCTGGGCCGTCTGGCGGTGTGGTGGATTGAGACGTTCACGCTCATCGGGCGCGGAGACGCGAAGGGCATGCGTATCCGCCACTCCCCCGAATACTTCCAGTTCATCATCGACTGCTATGCGCTTGACCGTAATGGGCGGCGCAGGTTCGGACAGGTGTTCCTCGCACGTCCGAAAGGCTGCAACAAGAGCGGTTTCGCCGCCGAGATAGCGATGTTCGAGGCTTTCGGCCCGTGCCGGTTCGCTGGTTGGGCGAAAGGCGGGGAAACCTACACGTTTCTTGGCAAGACCTATACGTATCGCAAGGGCGAGCCGATGGGCCGTCCGGTGAAATCGCCGCTCGTGGTCTGCTTGGCTACAGCTGAGGAGCAGACTGGCGAGGTTTACGACACCATCTACTACAACTGCACCGAAGGCTATCTGCGATTTTTGGCCGGTGATGGCATGGACGCGGGCAAGACCCGTATCCTGTGGCCCAAGACCGGCATGGAGATTCGATACTCGACAGCCGCCGCGCGAAGCAAGGACGGTGGTCTGCAGACGTTCGTGTGCTTCGACGAGGTTCACCAGTACAACAACAAGCGTCTGCGTGACCTGTTCGACATCATGACCCAGAATCTCACGAAGCGTGGCGTCGCCGCAGACCCGTGGTATCTGATGACCACGACCATGTATCAGCCGGGCGAGGACAGCGTGGCCGAACGCGCGTTCAAGACCGCGCATGATCTCATGGAGGGCCGTCTGCGTGGCTGGGAGGACCTGCTGTTCGACCATCGTTACGCCGACTTGGCGTTGGATGATTTCGCCGACGACGAGAAGCTTGAGCATGCGATCTACGAGGCGTACGGTTCCGCGATGAAATCACCTGACGGCAAGGATTACATCTTCCTTCCCGATGGGCGCATGGTGCCGGTCGGCCCCGATGGGCGTTCCGCCGAAGGCTGGTCGTTGAGGGACGAGGGCGTGGAGCCCGGCCCCTCGAAGTACGGTTGGTGCGATCTGCGGCGAACCGTGAAGAAGATTCTCGACCCCGCATATGATCCGAACAACGCGATCAGGTTCTACTTGAACTCGCTGGCTTCCGCCGTGGATGCGTGGCTGACCGAGGACATGATCAAATCGCATGCGGTTCATCGTGACATTGTGGACAAGGCCATCGCCTCTCGTGACCTGAACCGGTTGAACGACGCTTGGCAGCAGGTGGTCTCCGACACCGATGAAATCACGTTGGGCTTCGATGGCTCCGTGTCCGATGATTCCACCGCGTTGGTGGGTTGCAGGGTGCGTGACGGCATGCTGTTCCTCATCAAATTGGAGCAGAAGCCGGACGGCCCTCAGGGCGCGAAATGGCGTGTTGACCGCGACAGCTTCGACGGCAGGGTACGTTGGGTGTTCAACCATTACAACGTGGTCGGCATGTTCGCGGACACGGACGAATGGGAGCCGTACATCGCGCAATGGGAATTGGATTACGGTGACAGGCTTCAGGTGTATCCGAGGTCGAACGGCTCGCACATCCGCTTCCCGATGAACGGCTACAAGCGTGACGTGATGAGCGAACTGAAGACCATGCGCGCCGCGTTCAACGAGCCCATGAGAACCATATCCAAATACGACGAGCCCGATGTGACGAACATCCAACTGTTCGCCGACCCTCGGCTCATCGACCATTTCCGCAACGGACGCCGCAAGGACAAGCCCGAAGGATACCTCGTGTTCAAGGAGACCCCGAACAGCCCTCATAAGATCGACGCCGCCATGGCCGGGCTCCTCGCCTACCGTGCCCGCGACATCTACTTGGGTGCCGCCGTTTCCAACGAAGAGGAGTCGTTCGCCCCCGTGCGCGTCTGGTGAATCTGATGAAAGGAGGCCGCATTGGCCGAACTGCAGAGCCTTATCCCCGGCGACGAGGAGCCTGACGGCGATGCCATGCTGCTGACCCAGCTGGCGAACGGCCTCGTATCCCGTATTCCGACCCTATGCACGTTGAAGACGTTCTATGACGGCAAGGAGCAGGTGCCGGTCAAATCGATTCCGAAAAGCACGAACCAGTCCGGCTACGCGGTGTATCAGAGGTTCGTCTCCATCTGCCAGCTGGATTTGGCGAAGGCCATCGCCGATGCGGTGATACACCGTCAGAGGCCCACCGGGTTCCGGCTCATCGCGGACAAGACGATGCGTTCCACTAAGGCGGACGACATGTGGTCTCAGTGCCGCATGGAATTGAAGAGCCGTCAGATGTTCCATGACCTCGCCGTGTACGGCAACGCCTACGCACTGGTCAACAAGAACAAGCTGCCATCGCATATCACGGTGCTCAGCCCTTGGGACACGTACGTCTCCTCGGACGAGGATTCGGCGGTCAACTACTGGTACAAGGCCAGCGAGGGCTGCGAATATCTCGCCCTCTACCGTCTGATACGCAATGATGACGGCAGCGTGAAGGACGTCTACTGCCGCATCGCCTACAACGAGACCGACTCCCGAAGCCTCCTTGAAGAAGGCGACGAGGAGGAGATATACGGCATCGCCAACGACGATTCCAAGATTCATCCAACGCTGTCACCCACGTTCCAATGGGATGGCGGTGCGGAAAGCTCCTATGATTTCGCGGAGAAATGCGAATGCCTTCCCATCGTGCGCATGCACGCGCCGGGCGGCAAGGGCCAGTTCGAGCCGCATATCCCTACATTGGGCAGCATCGACCAGCAGCGTTTCCAGCGTTTCTGCATTCAGGAATTGCAGGCGTTCAAGCAGCGTGCCGTGTCGATGAGCAACATGCCTCAGTTCTACAAGGAGTCCGACCCGCAGGTTCGTGACGGTTTGGCTCAGGCCGGAGACCGTATCGACTACAAGGATCTGTTCCAGCAGGGGCCCGACGCATTGTGGCTGGTTCCCGGTGACGCGAAGTTCTGGGAGTCCGGCGTCACGGACATCAACCCGCTCATCACCGCCGTGGCTTCCGACATCAAGCATCTCGCCGCCTCCTCCGGCACCCCGTTGGATATTCTCAGCCCGGACGTTTCCGGCAGCGCGGAAGGCGCACAGCTCAAGCGCGAGGGTCTGGTGTTCAAGGTCGAGGACATGAACGCGCGTGCCAATGACGGGTTCACCCGTCTCATGCGCATGGCGTTGGAGGCCGATGGCAACAGCGCCGCCGGCGAACGGTTCGAGACCGTGTGGAAGCCCATCAACCCTCCATCACAGTTGGAGCAGGCTCAGGCCGCGAACTATTCGAAGGGCATTCTTCCCGTCAAGACGAACATGCGCCGCAGCTACGGCATGACCGAGATCGAGATAGCCGAGGCCATGCAGGACCTCATGGACACGCAGTTCGCTCAGGCCATGGCCTCCGAGAACGCGATGATCGAAGGCAAGACCTCCCAGCAGTCGGCGGGCGTCCTGCCCGACGAGACGGATTCTCTCGCGTTCACCGATACCACGAGTGAAAACGACGTGGTGCAGGCGGATGAGCCCCCGACCGTGGACGGTGAATGATGGCCGTTATGACCTTGGAGGTCGCATCCAACGCGCTCCAATCCTCACGTCAGAGGCTCGTCAACGAGTATGTGAGGCTGGCCCGCACCATGTGGCTCAGCCTCACGCCAGCCGACTGGTGGAACGACGCCGTGACCTACGGCGCAGCCGCGAGGCTCGCATTGCTGGAACTCGCCCTGATAGGCCAGGTGCGCAGGCTGGGAATCAGCTACGCTGACCAGACGCTGCGCATGGTGGGCGTCGCTCCCGCCGGCAATGTGCAGCAGCTCGTCTATCCGAGGGTCAACACCGACCCGTGGCTGGTGGCCGCACGCCCCGCAGAAGACTATCGCGGCGAGGCCGTCAAGAACCCCGGCATAAGGCCGGAAACATGGCCCAAGAAGGGTGATGAGCTGTTCGATGAGGTCAACAAGTGGCTGCAATCCGCGTTGCAGCGATTGCAGACCAACGTGTGGGACAACGTGGAACGGGCCTCCACCGACGCCACATTGGGCCGGTATCGCGGCAGCAAGGTGCTCGAATACCGCAGGGTGCTTCATCCGGAGCTTTCCCGTTCCGGTTCGTGCGGCCTGTGCATAGCCGCCGCAGACCGATGGTATTCGACCGCAGCCCTGCTCCCCCTGCACGCGAACTGCAAGTGCGGCGTCGCCCCTGCGGGCTCCGACTACGATCCCGGATTCCAATTGAACTCCGACGATCTCAAAAAGCTCTACGAACAGGCCGGAGGCACCACGGCGGCGGCGTTGAAGAACGTGAGGGTCAAGACCATCACGCACGGCGAACTCGGCCCGATCCTCATGGCGCAGGACGCGAGGGATACGCCGAACCCGGTTCCCGGCAAGGATTCCGACAAGTGGACCACGCCGGACCGGAAAACCACGCTCCAACAGTTCCAGCGGATGAAGGACCGTGCGATCGAGTTCTCCAAACGCTACAAGCAGGTGTCCGACACCGGCAAGGAAGTCCACTTCAGATACGAGGGCCGAACCTACAGGTTCAAGCCGTCAATCCATCTGAGGCAATCATGGGCATACCAACGTGCCCTGCTTAACCAAGTGCAGTCGATGCTCGGCACCGCTGCCTGACACAGAAAGGCCATCATGGCTAACAATCAGGAGAATCAGACCGTCACGGACGGTTCTCAGAACGCCGGCCAGACCGTCACGGCCAACACCGGCACGGTTTCCACCGCGAACAGCTCGATCACTGGTCCCGTCATCGCTGCCATGTCCGCCGCTAACAGCGTGACCCCACAGAGCGTCATCGCCAACGCAGTGACCGCCGAGAAACTTGCCGCGAACAGTGTCGATGAGACGGAAAACGGTCCCGACTGGAAGGCATTGTCCCGCAAGCATGAGAAGCAGGCCAAGGACAACTACGAGCAGCTTCGCAAGACCGAAGCCGCCTACGAGGAGTCCCAGAGCCAGCTGCATGACTTGCAGGTGGAGAACGCGCGTATGAAGGCCCAGAAGGCCCACCCGCAAATCAGCGACGACGTGTTCGCCCTGTGCGGCGAGACCGAACCGGAGAAGATTTCCGAATGGGCCGAGAAGTACGCGGCGCTCAACCCGGTCGCGGCTCCGACGAAATCCGAACCCGTCCGCGAGAAGGCCGAACAGGGGGCACGCACCCGTGGCGAGGGAACCCCGAAGATTCGTTCCGGCTCGTTCGCGGACGGATACGCCGCCGCCAAGGCACGTCAGGAGCAGAGGCGCCAAGCCCGCTCCGCCAAGTAACCACAAACATTCAATCGAAAGGAAAAGCACATGGCATACGAGAATGTGCGCTCCACCGGCATCGTGACCGTGGAGGAGAACAACGAGTGGCGTTTCGGCAACCACACCGATGACGGCACAGTGAGCGTCACCCTCGACCTGTCCACGTTCAACGTGAACGACAAGACGAAGCGCGACAAATACCTGACCGGCCTGGGCGACAAGGCCACGACCATCTGGATCAAGAGCGGCATCCCGCTGGCCAAGATCACCGCCAGCGGCGAATACGGCCCGTATGACCCGAATGCTACCGATGGCCGTCAGACCAAGATCGCCGGCCTGCTGGAAAGCATGGTGGAGATCAGCGTCACGTTCGGCGGCTGGGATGTGGTCAACGGCGCGAACGTCGGCATGCGCTACCGTGGCGACATCATCAAGAGCAAGCTGCCGGTCGTTCCCGCCGACGGCGCGGTGTGGGGCGGCAGCTTCTTCGACATCGAGGACGATACCGTCACCCCGCTGTCCAACGCTTCGGCCACCTCCAACATCACGGTTCCAGCAACGGTCACCGCGGCGAACATCACCGACGCCTCCACCGTCGGCCGCAGCATCCTGACCGCCAACGATGCCGCCGCAGCTCGCACCGCCATCGGCGCCGGCACCGGCAACTCGAATTTCGATGGCTCCTACAACAGCCTGAAGGACAAGCCGACGATTCCCCCCGCCTACACGCTGCCCGCCGCCACGGCGAACGCGCTCGGCGGCGTCAAGCAGGTGACCATCGCGGCGGGCGCCAGCGCGGCGGACATCGTGACCGCACTCAAGACAGCCGGCATCGCCAAGTAACCAATCCAACAACCCTTATAAGCCCGCCCATTGTGGCGGGCTTTCGTATATCTGAAAGGAACCCTCAATGAGTGGAACCCTGGAAAAGAACATCATCAGCCCGTCCGAGGCGTCGGGTGTGGTGCAGTCCGGCTTCGATTTCATCGACGGCCTGCTGCCGTTCGGCTCCGTGTTCCCCGTCAAGTCGAATGACGGCAAGGACACGGTGACGTGGCAGAAGATCATCCCGCCGAAGGAGACCGACGCCATGAAGTTCCGCGCCTGGGACGCGGAGGCCGCTCACGGCAAGACCGTCGCCCAGTCCGGCGAGAACTACACGGGCCTTATCCCGCTGTCGAAGATGGGCCACATCTCCGAACGCGACGTCATCAACCACACGGGCGATTCCGCGTGGCTGCATGACAAGGCCGTGGAAATCCTCACCCAGTTGGGTCAGGAGGCCGCCGTACGCATCGAACTGGCCCGCATCGCCGCCATGGTGGACGCGAAGATCACCGTCGAGGAGAACGGCCTGAAGGCCAACACGTGGACGTTCGACCGTCCGACCAGCATCTCCAAGCTCACTCCCGCCAAAGTCTGGTCGGACGTGAAGTCCGATCCGGTCACGGACGTGCAGAAGTGGGTGGACGCCATCAAGAAGGAGCGTGGCCGTACTCCGGGTGCCGCGCTGACCACCAGCAAGGTCATCGACGCGCTGCGCACCAACGAGTCGTTCATCACCGAATACACGGGCGTTTCCCTTGCCAATTCGAAGCCGCGCCTGACCCGCGCCGAAGTGCTGGACGTGCTGCGTACCGCCTGCGGCCTCGCCGACGTGCGCATGATCGACGTGCTGTACACCGACCTTGAGGTCAACAACGGCTTCAAGATGCCGGTGGACACGAACACGCTGATCCCCAACGGCACGTTCATCATGTTCCCGTCGTACAACGACACGGGTCTCGGCTTCACCGCCTCCGGCCCGACCGCCGAAGGACAGGACGCCGAATACGGCATCAACAAGAGCGTGAACGACGGTTTCATCGGAGCCATGTTCTCCGGTGGCGCCCCGGTCAAGTACGACCTGTGGGCCAACGGCACGATGATGCCGATCCTGCAGGAGGCCGTCAGCACCGCGAAGGCTTCCGTCCTCGGATAGTAAGGAGGGGTCGTGGCTTCCATCGATTCCATCGACTGGCTGAAATGGTTGCGTGTCAACGCGCTCGACCAGCCCGACCTTCTCCTTGACCGGTTTCCCAACGCATGGCTGCTCAATGAGTGCGGGGTCGCTGCCGACATGGTTCAGGCTGAATGCCAGAACGTGGCCCCGCGTTATCAGAACGGCCTGTTGAAGGAGCGCACGCTTGGCTATGTGGTGAGCCAGATGGTGTTGCGTGTCGTCCGCTACCGGCAGTTCAAGACCGAATCGAACGGCAGCTACTCGTATACGAACTTCGATGCGCAGGACAATCCGCCCGGCAAGGACGGTTCCATGAACCTGTACGTGTCGAAACGTGAGAAAGCACTGTTGGAAGGCCATTCCGACTCGATGGGCCCGATGGGTACCGTGCATATGGGTCTCGACCGCGCCTACGGCATGTGAGGCGCTTATGGAGACCTATGACATGGGCCACCTCTACGACGGGGTGGACATCGACGAGCTGGGCGGAGGTCACCTGTACGACCGTACGGAATTGACCGGCCATGGCGTCCAACAGTTGTTCGATACGGATTACGTGATCGTGGTCAACCGTCGTCATGTGCAGGACGCGCATGGAGGCTATCACGAGCAGGTCGGCGACCCGGTGAAGGTCGTGTGTTCGGTCGAAGGCCGGGCGCAGCAGGCCGGCATGTTCTCCATCAGTGGCGCCGAGGACAAGAGTCCTTCCGGGCAGAACGGCGGGGGCCTTCAGGAGGTCACGCCCTTGCAGATTCTCGCACGCCAGTGGCCCGGTGATATTCATTCGCGTATCTGGTACAAGGGCGACTGGTATGACGCCGATGGCTATCCGACATGGCGTGGCAGCGGCAGCGTGCTTTCCCGTCATTGGGAGGTTCGCTGCCGTCGCGTGGTCATCGGCGGCTACGTGCCCGGCGGCATTCCCGAACCCGTATGGTCGAAGGAGGTGGGCGCCGATGGGCCGCGTGACCATCAGACCGGGGATAGGCCGTGACGTGGCGCTCATGTTCGGCCCCTCGATAACCCTCGCCGCAGCCGAGAAAGCGGCCGTCATGGTCAAAACGCAGATGGGGGTTGGAACGGTTGACGACCGTAATCATGCGGTGGCGCGAGCGGACTTGACGGATCGCATCGACGTCTCCGTCCGCCCCGGCCATGCGCAGGACCATTCGGTCGTTCTCAGCGTCAAAGGCCGTGAGGGAACGGAAATCGCCTCGCATTTGGAGTTCGGTTACGTCAACAATCGTGCCGGACGTCGTTTGGCCGGCATGCATTCCATGCGCAACGTTGCGTCGAAGCTGAAGGTGTAGGCCGTCATGGACAACATCTTCAAACACCTCGCCATCGATGTGAGGGAAAGCATCGACGCCGAACAGGTCGTCTACGAACTGTTGAACCGTGAATATCCGAACGAGGATTGGGCGTCGGTCGCAGTGTACAGCGAAATCGACCTCGACCTGAACGCCGTGACCGAGAACGGCCGGGTGATTCTCTATGAGGTGTCTCCCGGCCAACAGGTTGACAGGGGCTTGTGGCGGTTCACCGTATCGTTCACCGTTCTCGCCGCCGACACGAACAATCCGAGCGGTTTTGCCCGCGACCTGTACCGCACCGTCATGGGATGGCCGTTCGAGGAGAAGACCTCGGCGGGCAAGATAAGCCGCATCAACAGCATTGATTCCCCACAGCGTCGCAGCGACGCCAAGGAGAACCAAGGCAAGAACATCAAGGAATACGGTTTCGACGCATCAATGGACGCGCGGGACCTCATCTGACCTACAGGGGTCGGCCACATGGCCGGCCCTTTTCTTTTACCCAAATCCAATATCCGAAAGGAACCATCATGGCTATTAACGGCGATGCGCTGCTTCAGGCCGCGCGAGGAACCGTGTTCACGGCCCCGGCCAAGACCGCCATCCCGACTGCCGGCGTCAAACAGTTTCTGTTGAACTCCGGTAGTGTGAAGGTCGGCACCGCGGACACTCCCGTTTGGGATAATCTCGGCCACACGTCCAATTCCAACAAGATCAGCTTCAGCAAGGACGGCGGCGACACCACCACCATCGACACGTGGCTGATGGCCGCCGCACGCACTTCCACCGAAGCCCCGACCATCACCGTCAGCGGCGCCAGCGTCCAGGGAGACAAGGCGACGTTGAAGAAGGTCACCGGCGGCTGGGATGGTGACCACGGCGGCGTGATCGTGCCCATCAAGCCGATCGTGCAGAAGCTCGCCTTGTTCGTCCTCGCCTACGATGACGGCGACAAACTGTCCTTCGGCTTGTATCTGCCGGAGACCGATTTCACGTTCGACACCATCGACCTGACCGGCGACGAGTTCGCCGAGTTCAGCTTCAACGCGGTGGTCAAGTCCACCGATGCCCTGAAGAAGGGCCCGAACGGTGAGACTGGAGGCTACGCGCTGTTCAGTCCGGAGGATTTCAAGTAGGGTCCGCAGCCATCCGCGCTGCGGATGGTGGAGACCCGCCAGCCACAGTCGAGGCTGGCAAGGATATCCGGCTCGCGGGCCAGCCTTCCACTCTCGGCGGGGTGAAGCTGCCGGCTCCCACCGCCTGACATTGATTCATCCCCATACGGTTCTCCTATCCGGGCCGTATGGGGATTCTTCATTCACGGATAGGGTTTCACGGATAGGAGGACGGCAATGACCGCCAAGAAAAACGACACCGAGACTCCGAAGAAGGAGTTTCCCGAAACTTTCGGCCAGCTTGTCGAGGAATACCCGGAGTTGAAGGGGCTTCCAGAGCTGGTTCCCGCATACGACTTCAACGCGGAGCAGTCCGCTGATTTCACGGTGCTTCTCACGCTTCTCGACACTCAGATGCCGGGGCTCGACGCCAAGGATGATCCGATGGACGCAGCCCTGCTCGTCGCCCGCGTCGTATCCATCTCCAATGATTTCTACAAGGGTCTTGCCAAGGACGAGAAGGCTTACGAACAGTGGGCCACGGGCCGTGACGGCAACGTCCTGTTCTCAGCGTTCCTTGCCCTGAGCATGTTCTACAGGGTCGAACTGGGAAAATCCGAAGCGTCGAGGACGCCTACCGAAACTGCCCGGTCGAACTGACCTGCGACTTCAGACGCTTCTACAACCTTGATATGCCCGCCGCCCTCCACGAGTATGACGGCGGGTTTCTCGTAAGGCTCCTGCAGGGTTTGTCGGGTTATGACGAGTCCCTGTACCGCGAATGGCTGCTGAATCATCCCATGCAATCCGAGACCGCCGATGAAGGCGAGTCACGGCGCATGCTCTCCTATCACCGTTATTCGCAGGATACGAGCCTCCTGCTGGGCATTTTCAACCATGTGGGCGCGTTGACGTGCGGGCTCATGGAAACCAAGAACGGCAAGCACCCCGAGTTCACGCCGATTCTTCCCCCGGACACGGAACAGCCGGAAAAGCCGGTCGAGGCGAACCTCGATTCGATGAAGGCCTTGTTCTCCTCCCGATAACTGAAAAGAGGTTCGCCGATGGCAGTATACGAGGGCGGTGCCGTTGGCATCAGCATCTACCCGGACACCAATGACTTCGGTGCGGAATTGCGCCGCAAGCTCGCACGTTACGCGGACGAAAGTCTCGACATTCCACTGAACGTGGACGTTGATGATGCGAGCTGGACCGCCACGAAACGGCGCATACAGTCCGATGACCTGACCAAGACGGTCGAGATTCGCGGTGACGATAAGACACTGCGGAAAATGGTCGATGGCATCAACGACCGTAAAATCTCTCCGAAGGTTGAACTCGACCAGGCGATGACCAGCCTCCGCAAGCTCGAAAAGGAGCTTGACGGAGTCCGTGGCAACGCGAAACGTATGGGTAAGGCCATCAAGACCGCATCCGACAACGGCTACCGATGGAAGGTGTCTGCCCGGTACGCGAAGCAGTATGGCCAGATTCTTTCCAAGCAGACCGCGTTGGAGAAGAAGTACGGCGCTCAGAGCGAACGGGTTCTGGGCAAGACCCGCAAGAACATTCGTCAGCTTCAGGACGCGATCCTCAAGTTCAAGCCACTCGGGTCGAACGTCGTGGAGATGAACGAAGCGAATCTTGCGATCGCGCGAATCGACCGAGAGATAAAACGGCTGAGGGACAATCCTGACGCGAAGATTCGCATCGACATCGACCGTTACGCGAAGGTCGTTTCCGACCTTGAGAACGTGGCACGCAAGACCGACGAGCTGAACCGCAAGGAAGCCCGCGTCAAGTTCTATACGAACGGCGCCGACAAGCTCAAACGCGAGCTGGATGATCTGCGCCGCCGTTACGTGAACCTGCCCAAGGAGATAGAAACCTCCTACAGGCAGGCCATCGACCGCATGAACACTGCCGGCCATCTCGCCGGACGTGACAAGGATTTCAAATATGTGGCCGACCTTGACCTCGATGTGAGCAAGGCCCGCCGCAAGGCCCGTGATTTCCAGAACGACCACGACAAGCTGGAGATGGACCTCGACCTGAAGTCGGCTGCGGCTTCCGCGCATCTCATGTACCTGACCCGTCCGCGCAGCGTGGAAATCTACGCGAAGCTGCACGCCACGGACATGGGCAAGCTTATCGACGGCATGCTCTACGGTGCCACCGGTCTGCGTGGGGTCAACAACCAGTTCCAGCGATTGGTGAATTTGTTCGACACGTTGGACACGAAGGTTCCCGTGCTGGGTGCGGTGGGCACCGTCATCGGCGGATTGTCCGCCGGCGCGGTGAACCTCTCCTCCAGCGTGCTCGGCGTCGCCGCCAGTCTCGGCGCCATGAGCAAGGCGGCTTTCGCGGCTCCAGCCGCCATCACCGGCTTGGGTGCGGCGTTCGTCGTGCTCAAGCATGCGTGGGGCGACAAGGGTGGCACGTTTAGCGACCAGATCGACATCGCGTCCACGAAGCTCGCTGGTTTCGGCGACGCGATGGACGAGGCGTTCTACGAGAAGGCACGCCCCGCCATCAGAAGCCTGATGGACGATGTGAGCGGCACGCTTATCCCCGGCATGACCGGCGTCGCTTCCAGCGAGGGCAAGGTGGTCGAGGGGCTGGCGGACATCATCCGCGAGTCCGACAAGGCCGGCGAGCTTTCCACGATCTTCTCCCGCACCTCCGAGGCCGTGGACAATCTCAATCCGGGATTGCAGAGCGTGGTGAAGTCGTTCCTCCGCTTGGGTGACGGCACCAGCCAGTACCTGCCGCGCGCCGCCTCCTATTTCAGCGACATGACCTCGAAGTTCGCCGACTGGGTGGATAAGACCCGATCCACCGGCGAGATCGTCGCGTCGATGAAGCAGGTGGTCGAACAGGCCGGATACCTGAAGGACTCGTTCAAGGGCGTGTGGGGCATCGCCACGGGCCTGTACTCCGCTTTAGCGGAAAGCCAGAACGGTCTCGAGGGTTTCAGCACGGTTGTAGGCAAGGCCGACCGTGCGGTGAACTCCGCCAAATTCCAGACCACGTTCAAGACGTGGGCCAAGGGCGCGGAGGCCGCGAAGGACGAGATGCGCAACGCCTTCTCGGATATCGGTTCCGCGGCCTACGAGCTGCGTGACACCACTGCGGGAATGTTCACCGATGCGGGCAATACGATCAGCTCGTTCACCCGTAACGCGAGCCGTCTTCTGAAGAACTCGAAGGATGGTATCAGCGGCTTCTCGTCGGGAGTGTCCGAAGGCTTCCAGAAGGTGTTCGACGCGGTTGGCGACGCGAGTCCCGCGTTCAACCAGTTGCTGAAGACCGTGGGCCAGCTGTCCAAAACGTTCGGCGGTACCCTTGCCGCCACGTTGAAGGCCAGCGCGCCGCTCATCACCACGGTCGCCAAAGCCGCCGAGGCCACCGCCAATGCGTTCAGCAGGCTGCCCGAACCGATTCAGGCCGCGATAGGCCTGTACGCCACGTTCGGCAAGGCGGGCATGACCGCTTGGAACACGGTGAAGACCGGTCTGGTCGAGAACACGCTGCGCATGGTCGAATACCAGAAGGCGTTGAACGGGCTCGGCGTGACCACCAAGACCGCCGGCGCGAGCATGAAGGATGCGGTCAGCGGTTTCATCGCCGCCAACCCGGCCTTGAATGGCATAGCCGACAGCGTGAGGAACGCAAACGGCGTGCTAGGAAAGACCGGTGCTTTGGCCAAAGGTGTCGGCAGCGCCGTGCTGGGCGCGTTCGGCGGGCCGGTCGGAGCCGCCGTGACCGCTGGCGTGGCCGTGGTGGCTGCCGCCTACTCGGAGTATGTGAAAACCGCTCAGGCCAATGAGCAGGCGTCCGAGAACATTCGCACCGCGTTGGAGAAGGTACCGGATTCCGCTCAGTCCGCAGCCGAGGGAATCACCGAGGTTGGCAAGGCCATCAAGGAGAATTTCGACAACACGGATTATTCCGGCACGAAGTTCGACTGGTGGTCGGATATGACCACGGGTTTTGATTCGGTGAGCGACGCGGCCAAGAAGCTCGGTCTCAACGTCAGCGATCTCACCAAGTCCGTTACCGGTTCGCAGGCCGAATACCAGGCGACACTTGACCGGCTCGATGCGACGATTGAGAAATACAATGTCAACGTCGGTCATGGCATAGGCAAGAACGCCGATCTGGCGAGGGCCGCGCAGAAGGTGAAAACCGCGCTTGAGGATCAGCGCAACGAGTACATAGCCAATTCCGAGGCCATTGCCCAAGCGAACGGGTATGCGGAGGGTTATGCCACGAAGCTCATCAAGCTTGGTGAGGATTCCGATTCGGTGTCCATCGCCATTTCCACTCAGGCCGAACGTACTCAGATGCTGGCCAAGGCTCAGCAGACTGCTGCGGATTGGGCAGAACGTCAACGCACAGCTCAGCAGAATGCGTTGAACGCGGCTTCCGACTACGGTGAAACGTATTCCAATATGGGGGATGCGATAGCCCGCGTCAATCAGTTGGCCGCGCAGAGCGGCCCGGTTTGGGATGCGAACGCTGCTGGCATCCAGGGCGTGACGGGCTCGTTCAACACGATGAGCGAGGCCGGTCGCGAGGCGCAATCCGCGTTGGAGAATCTGGGCAATTCCGGTCATGACCTGTTGAAGAGCATGGTCGAGTCCGGCGCGTCCGCCGACGTGGTGAAAGCCAAGCAGGCGGAATTGGCGAAGCAGTTCCTCGCCACCGCCGACAGCATGGGTATTCCCGCCGATGCCGCGCAACGGTTGCAGCAGATCTATGGTCTGACCCCCGAGGAGGTCACCACCCTGTTCAAAGCCGAAACGGAGCAGACCAAGACCGCTCTCACCCAATATCTGAGCAATCTGCGAGCCATCTTCCCCGGGGACGGTAACACGGCGGTGTTCCAGACCATTCTCGAAGGCATCAACAGTGGTGCCATCACGAGCATGGATCAGGTCAGCTCGAAGATGGACGAGCTACGCAAGAACGTCAGCACCGACGGTTCCGGCAAGTACACGATTGTCCTTGATGCCGATGGCACTCAGGCGATCGTCGCCACCGATATTGTCAAGAAGCATGCCGAACTGTTCAAGGCCGGTTCTGATGGTAATGGTTACACGACCAAGCTGAACGCCGACGATCTGACGAAAGCCACGTTGGATTACGTCGAAGGCAATCTCAACGCCTACGACCAGTTGGCTCCGTCCGCCGACCTGAACGCGAAGGACAATTCAGGCCCGGCAAAGGCCAGCGCCGATGCGAACGCCAGCAACTGGGATGCCCAGCATCCCACCGCGTCGTTCGACGGTGACGCGGCAGGAGCCGCAAACGCCAAGAGGTCGGCCTCAAATCAGGGTTGGCAATGGAACGGAAGCAGCTATAACGCTCAGTTCGGTGCCAGTACGGAAAGCGTGTCCAGCTCCTTCTGGAGCGCCATGCAATCCGGTTGGGAATGGGCGAAGCAGAAGTTCTTTGCCGTGTTCGGCATCAAACGCCAGAACGCCGAGGGCGGCGAGGTAGCTGGTTCGAATGTCACCAAGACGGGCCGTGTGGTCGGTCAGGGCAACAATACGAGCGATTCGGTTCCGTTGAACGCCTACACGGACGTGAGCACCGGCGAATACGTGGTGCGCAAGGCCGCCGTGCAAAGCATGGAAAACCTGTACGGCAGGGGAATCATGGCCGCTATCAACGCGACCGGCAGCATTCCAAGCAAGTACATCGCGGATGCGCGGCGCACCAGCCAGATCACCATGCCCTCCGGAGGGTTGAACGGCGGTTCCAAGTCCGGAGGCTGGTCGATGCCCATCGAAACCAGTTCGGGCGACACGTACAACCAGACGTTCATCTATCCGAGCGTCACACCAATCGAGGTTCAGAAAAACAACAAGCTCGACCAGTACGCGAACCTCGGTCTCTTGCAGTAGGAGGAAACGATGCTCTCCACCATGTCCTACAAACTCAACGGGGTTGTGTTGGATACGGAGAACTGTCTGGTCATCGTGGGCTCCACGCTCATGCCGGGCATCAGCACCCGCAGAACGGTCACTACGGTGCCCGGCGTGAGCGGAACCCTGAATCTGGGTGTTCCGCCCGTGTTCGACGAGCGTGAGATCACGTTGAAAGTGGACGCCTTCACACCGAAAGTGTATGAGGAATCCTCTCGAATCATGCGATTGTGCTCCATGCCTAACCTGACTCTTACGAGGGTGAAGGACGGTGTGGAGCAGTCCACGCGGGTGGAGCTCACCTCGTTGACCGCCGACGATGACAGTTCCCATCCGAATAATCTGGTGTCGTTCACCGCGAAGTTCGCCATGCCGGACATATGGTGGCATGAATCAGAATATTGGGATCGCCCATTGCCATTGAACAAGGACGGTCTCGTGTTCCCGAAACCCGTCACCATCAACAGGTTCTGGACAAGATGGTCGGGAGAAGCGAACAACAGCACCTCACTGTTGGCGGATTTCATCACCATGTGGCGTGGTGAGGCCAACAATTCCAAGAGCCTATTGTTCGAGGGAGGTATCCCCGGCGACGGTTTCTGGGGCGACGCCCCGTTGACCGACATCGTTTTCCGATTCCCCAGCACCGTCACCTCCGTCTCCCTGACCGACCCCACGTCGAACACCGGCATCAGTTGGACGGGTGCTGCGGACAGTGCGAAACCCCTTTACATCAGGCCCGACATCATGCGCGCATGGCGTTCCGACTATGCGAACTCCTGGACTCCGACCGGCACGGACGTTTCCACCGGATTGGATTATCCGGCAGGCGGAATCCTGCAGGTATGGCCTGACATTTACGAACTGTACAGATTGAAGGTCACCGCCACGGGTGCGACGGGAGATGCGCTCATGCATGTGCGTCGCGCATGGTGGTGACGGGAAGACACTTATGAAGAACCTCTCCATCCGTTTGAAGGCGTACAAGCCGAACGGCGACACTCTGGGCCTGCTCCCCCAGCCATCCTCGTTTTCCGCGAGTTTCCTGCACGATGACACGGGCGCTCTCCGCTTGGAGTATTCCCGTAAGGCGTTGAATGGGTCGATTCTCGAACGCAAGCTCGAAACCGGTCTGGAAATCGCGGTCGAAGTGTCCGATGGCGGAAAATGGACGGAACCATTGAACGGTCGTTTCGTACTCATCTCCCGCAGCCGTGACGCTTTGGATTCATCGGATACCGTGACGTTCACCTGCCCCTCCTACGCATGGCTTTTGAACAAGGCCCTTATGCTCGACCTCAATCATCTGGAGGGCGACGGGGATGATAAGGGCAAGCGCGTGTTCAAGAAGGCCACTGCCGGTCTCATCATGCGCACGTTCCTCGATGAGAACAAGACCCGTGGCGGTATTCCCGTCACCTGCGGTTTCGATACCGGCAAGGATTCGGTTGGCACCGTGTGGAAGAGCATCATGACGCTCGCCTACACGCCGGGCATCAGCAGTCTCACCGCGTTGGCGAATCTCGCCAGCAACAAGATCTGCGACTGGGCTTTCGACAAGCGGACATTGAAAATCTGGAACATGGATTCCACGGGATTATGCCGTGACCTGAGCCGTATCTCCGTCCAATTGGCACATGACGTGCTCGAAGCCCCGGAAGAGGAAAGCATTGAGACTTTGGCCTCGCATATTCTCGTGCAGGGCGATAACAACAAGGCCTTCACACGGGATAATCCCGCAGCCCCTTCCCCTTGGGGCAAGTGGGAGACGTATCTTTCCCAGCAGGGTATCAGCAATGACGACACCGCCGCCTTGTACATGCAGTCCACTCTGGATACTGCGGCGCGCGTACACGGACAGTACACGAGGGCGCTGCGTGTCAATGATGCGCCGAGCCTTCCTCTTGTCGATTACCGTCCGGGTGATTGGATCACCGCTCCCACTGTCATGCATGGGGAGAAGGTGCGTGTCCAGCAGGTCACGTTGAGCTTGGAATCCAATCAGTTCAAAGCTTCGGTCGTGTTGAACGACAAGGTTTACGATGCGACCGTCCGTCAGGCGAAACGAGTGCAGGGCATCACCGGTGGCGCCATCAACGGCGGCACCGGTGGTGGCCTGCCCGCTCCGGAAAAAGACCATCGGACGCCGAAGGCCGTGACTGGTCTTGTGGTGCAGACCGACGCCTATATCTCCTCCCGTGGTACGGCTTTGGGTTTGGCTACCCTGCAGTGGGCCGCGGTCTCTCAGGCGACGGATGACACCGCCATCGACATTTCGGGCTACCGCGTGGAGTATCGCAAGAGCACGGCTGGTGCGCCGTGGGTTTCCGGCGGGGTGACGGACGCGCAGCGGTTGACGTTGGGCATCGGCGGTTTGGAATGCGGGCAACGCTATGAGTTCCGCGTGCGCGCGGTTCCCACGTATTCCGACCGGTTGGGTGACTGGTCGAACGTGGTCGTGGCTTTGGTGGCGTCGGACGTGACGCCGCCGAGCATCCCGTCCAAGCCGATACTCACCTCGAAATTGGGTGTGGTGGACGTGCAGTGGGACGGCAGGAACAATGCCGGCGGCGGCATGGAGCTGGACTTCGACCACGTGGAGGTCGGCATTTCCGATTCGAACGGGAATTGGAAATACCGGGATAGCGTGGCGCGTGACGGCT